>NZ_JBQTCJ010000012.1:0-85135 GCF_052380005.1 Salinarimonas sp. NSM | reverse complement strand
CTGCCTGCGCGCCGCCCACCGCCTGCGCGGGACGGCGCTCGGCGTCGCGGCGCCGCAGGTCGCGCGCATGGCCGCGAGCCTCGCACGCCTCCTCGCGGGTGCACAGATCCGCACGCCGGCGGCCCTCGTCGCCGCCCATGTCGACGCCATTCGGGCCGCGACCGACGGCAAGGCCGACGCGCGCGCCGCCCAGACGCTGGCCCGCGAGCTCGAGGCGGCGGTGGAGACCGTGCTCGCGCGCCTGCGCTGACGCGGCGCGCCGGTCGCTAGGCCCGCTCGATTGCCCCGGAATAGCAGCCGCGTTTCGCGTAGTGGACGTGGATCGTGCGCACGTCCGGATCCGCGAGGAGCCGCTCGATCAGGGGCTCGACGGCGGCGCCGTCCACGACGTCGGCGTCGCGCATCATGCCGTGGGCGTCGAAGGCGCGCAACGAGAGGAGGCGGATCCGCATCACCTCCGGCACCTCGCCCACCCGATCGTAGGTCTCGCGCGCGCCCTCGCGCACGAAGATCGCGTGCGAGGCTCGGTAGGGCGTGTCCGCGGGCTGCGAGACGTGATTGAGCAGCAGCACCGTCTCGCCGGGGCGCGCATCGCGCATCTCGATCCGGTCCGGGCATCCGGGGGCGCTGTCGACGACGAGACGCCGGACGCCGCGCGCGGCGAGCTCGGCATCGGGGAGGCCGTAGAGCGGCAGGAAGGGCTGCGGCGAGAGGCCGATGATGCGAAAGGTCATGGCGGGAGTCTCCGGGATGGGATGCCGGTGACCTCAGCACGCACCGAGTGGGGCGGGCCACCCGTTCCCGATGGCGCCGCGCCGTTTCCTCACCGCCGGCTCGAGAGCGTCAGCTCCCGGATCACGCCCTCCCCCGCGACGGCGATTCGGCGCGCCTCCTCGTCCTGCGGGTAGACGAGGACCCCGAAGGGCCTGCCGGCGATCGTTCCGGAGACGGCGGCGCCGTCGACGACGATCGCGACCTCCACCACCTCCCCGGCCGGAACGGAGCCGGTGCGGGCGTCGTTCTGCGCCCACGGCGCGTTGGAGGCGCGGGTGCGGTCGAGCACCACGATCCCCTCCGCGGGGCGCAGGCGCAGGCGCGTGCGCTCCCCAGCCCCATCGTCCCCGCCGGACGCGGCGAGGAGGTCGATCGCGGCCTCGCCGCCGGGGGGGATCGCGAGCGTCGCGCGCAGGAGAACGGGCTCCTCGCTCGATCCGATCGTCTCGCCCTCGGCGGAGAGGGATACCCCCTCGATCGACGCGAGCGGCTGCTCGAAGGACTCGACGAGGGCCGGGGGGAGCGCCGCGCAGATCGCGCCCTCGTCGTCCGCGCAGGGCGAGAGCAGGTAGGGCAGCGACAGAGCGTGCACCCAGCCCGCCTCCCGCCGCTCCGGCTCCGGCCGCTGCCCGCCGTCGGGAATGACGCCGATGGCGACCGTGCGCCCCGCGCCGTCGTCGGCGAGCGTCGGCGCGAGCATCGTGCCGAAGAGGCTGTAGTCGATGCCCTGCGGCCGTGCCGGGACGAAGCCGACGCCGTCGAAATCGCCGAGCCAATAGAGCGTGCGCGCGTGCGCGTCGCGGATCACGGGCGTGCCCATCAGGAGCCAGCGTCCGCCGAAGCGGCGCAGCACCGGCAGCTCCCAATATTGCCCCGGCATGGCCGCGTCGCCCGTGTCGAATTCGCCGACGAAGTCCCAGGAGACGCCGTCTTGAGAGGTGAAGGCGAGGATCAGCGCGCGGCTGTCGTCGGGCAGGCCCGACCCGACGAGGGTGAGCCAGCCCTCCGGCGTGCGGACGGGATAGGGGTCGCGCATGTCCTGCCAGCCGGGCGGCGTGTCGTAGGCGATGGTGTCCTCGGTGCGCAGGAAGCCGCCGTCGGCCTGCAACTCGGCGCGGCCGAGGCCGGAGCGATGGCCGTCGACGCCGGTGTAGAGGATCGCCGGGGGATCGCTTCCGGGCACCAAGTTGCCGACCCAGGCGCCTCGCCGGTCGAAGCCCGTGCTCGGGAGGAGCGCCGGCGGTCGCGCCTCCCAGCGGGAAAGGTCCTCGGAGGCGAGGTGCCCCCAGACGATGTGGTCCCAGAACGCCCCGTTCGGGTTCGCCTGATGGTAGAGCCGCCAGACGTCGCCGTCGCGGATCAGCGCATGCGGCTCGTTGGTCCAGCCGGCGGGCGGCATCGGATGGACGCGCGGGCGCAGGGAGCGTTCGGCGAACCAGGCGGGCGGGACGGAGACGTCCGCCGCGCGATCCGCCGGCGCGGCGCGCGGCGTCGGCGGGCCCGCCGCCCCCCGCGCCACGGCGATCTCGCCGAGAAGCCCGTTCCAGATCCCGTAGGGATGCACGTCGCGCGCGCCCGCGAACGGGTCGCGGCCGATCGAGACGCCACCGGTGATCGCCTCCGGCGGGGCGCCCGGGCTCTCGGCCACGCGCTCCCCGTCGACGTAGAGCCGTGCGCCGTCGGCGTCGACGACGCCGGCGAGATGCACCCAGCGGCCGAGCGGCACGGCGTCGAAGCTCGCGGCGCGCAGGTCGCCCACCACGAATTCAGGCTGGCGCCACGGCCCCACCGCGAGCCGCAGGGCGGGCGCGCCGGGATCGGTCGCGATCGAGACGACAGCCGCCGCCTCGACGGGCGGCGAGGCGAGCGCGACCCAGGCGGAGACGGTCAGGCCCTCGCGCGGCGCGACCGTCACCGGGGCGACGCTCTCGCCGTAGGTGGAATTGCCGTCGAAGCGCAGCGAAGCGACCTCGCCGTCGACGACCGGGACGAGCGGCCGATGGGGCGTGCGCGCCACGAAGGCGGGCCAGCCCTGCGGCGCCGCGAGCACGAGCCGCTCCTCCTCGAGCCCGAGGGCGGATGCGCCCCCCGCCGCGAGGACGGCCGCGACGAGCGCGGCCGCGACGCGATCAGCGCGCATTGTTCGCTTCGCCGACGCTGACGATGTCGCCGTCGAAGCGCAGCCGGAACATCGGTCCGGGCGCGCCGGCGAAGCTGCGCTCCTCGTTCCCGGGGTCGAGCTCGAAGCCCCAGGTCTCGTTGAGGTAGCTCATGACGTGGCCGTCCGGCAGGACGAGGAAGGAATAGATCTGCGCCGGGTCGATCCGCGGGTTCGCCGCGACCAGCCCGTGCTCGTTGATCGGCGTCCAGCGCCCCGTCAGCCGCCCGCTCTGCGAATGGAAGCCGTAGAGCCCGCGCGGGCCGTGGATGTCGGAGGCGAAGGTGAAGTCGTGCGTCGAGAAGAACAGATACGCCTGCCCGTCGCGATAGACGACGTGCGGGCGCTCGAGCTGCGAGTTGACGCCGGCGGAGACGACGAGCGGCGGCTCGAGCCGCCAATCACCCTCGTCCGTGCGCGTCATCAGGCCCACGACGCCATTGTACGGACCGGCGATGCCGGCGCCGTTCGCCGTGAACAGCACGTGCTCGCTCCCCGTGATCGGATCGACCATGTATTCGGGGTCGCGGAAGCCGTAGACGGCGGAGCTCGCGAGGTAGGTCTCCATCGTGTCGTACCAGAAGCCGTCGGCCTCGCCGATGATGCGATGCTCGCCGAAGCCGGAGAAGGCGATGCCCTCGCCGCTCGCGGAAAGGGAGGCCGTCACCGAGGCGAGGCGCTGCTCGGCGAGGGGGCGGCCGGCGGCCTCGTTGTGGATCGAGATCGGGCGCTGCGGCTCGTCCTCGGCGAGGCTCGCCGCATCGGGCCGGCCGACCGCCGTGTAATAGAAGGTGATCTCGCGCGTGTCGGGGTCGTAGAAGGTCGAGCCGGCCCATTGCCGGGAGCCGAGCGCCTCCTCGCGCGTGAAGACGACGCCACCCGGGCGCCACGCGCCGTCGCGGGTGTACCAGTAGCGCCAGGTCGAGAGCGTGTAGAAGTCCCAGCCCGTCTCCTCGATCTCGGCGAGCTCGGCGCTGAGCCCCACCATCACCACCCAGCCGTCGATCTCCGCGACGGCGCCGTCGGGCGTGCGCACCGGCCAGGCGTCCCACACGGTGACGCCCTGCTCGAAGGGCTCGCGATCGTGGATCATCAGCGGCAGCGTGACCGGCGTGTCCTGGTGGATCGCCTCGACGTCCGCCCGTGACCAGACGGAGGCCATGTGGCCGGGAAAGCGAAAGGCGGCGGGCGTCTCGAGCCCGCTCTGGTCCGGGCCTGCGTCGCTCGGCTCCGCCTGCGAGGCGGGCGTCGGCGTCGCCTGGCCGTCGGCCTGCGCCAGGATCAGGCGCGCGCCTTCTGCCCGGGGAACCTCCGAGGCTAAAGGCGGCGAGGCGGATGCGGCGGTGGCGGCGAGGACGATCGCCATGGCGGCGACGGCGGTAGCAGGCTGGGTCGGATGTCTCATGCGGTAGCTCCCTGATGGGGGGGGGGCCGCTCTCGATCGACCGACGCACGAGGCCACGTCGCGGGCGTTCCCCGCGGGTCTCCTCGAACCGTTCCGGCGGCTAGGAAAACGGTCAACTTCGCGGCGCGGCTTCCGTTCCCCGCCGCGTGCTCCGCCGGAGCGAGGGCGGTCAGGTTTCGGTCAGGAAGCCGCGCTATGGATCTCCGCCTCGCCGGGAGGCCGCTCCCGGCCGCCGGGCGCCGATCGGAGGACCCGATGCGCATTCTCCTCGTCGAGGATCACCCGCCCCTCGCGGAGGCCGTGGCGGACGCGCTGCGCCGCGCCGGCTTCGCCGTGGACCACGCCCGCACCGCGGCCGACGCCCGCGCGCTCGCCGCCGAAGCGCCCTACGCGCTCGCGCTCCTCGATCTCGGGCTCCCGGACGGGGACGGCATCGCGCTCCTCCCCGCCCTGCGCGCCGGCGGGCGCGTGCCGGTCATCGTCCTCACGGCCCGCGACGCCCTCGCCGACCGCCTCGCCGGCCTCGACGGCGGTGCGGACGACTACGTCGTCAAGCCCGTGGAGATGCCCGAGCTCGTCGCCCGCTGCCGGGCCGTGCTGCGCCGGCCCGGCGATCGATCCGACACCGTCCTGCGGGTCGGTCCCATCGCGCTCGACACGGTCATGCGCAGCGTCGACGTCGGCGATGCTCCCATCCAGCTGGGGCGCCGCGAGGCCGGCGTGCTCGAGCAGCTGATGAGGGCACCCGGCCGCGTCGTCCCCCGTCGGACGCTGGAGGACGCGATCTACGCGCTCGACGACGACGTCACGCCCAATGCGCTCGAGGCCGCCGTCTCGCGGCTGCGCCGGGCGCTCGACGCTGCGGGATGCCCCTTGCCGATCGTCACGGTGCGCGGCGTCGGCTGGCTGCTCGCGACGGAGGTCGCGCGGTGACGGCGCCGGCGCCCCCGCTGGCGCGCATCCTCACGCGGCGCCTCGCCTGGATCGCGCTCGCCGCACTCGCGATCAACGCGCTCGTCGTGGGCGTCTACTACGGCTCGGACCGGCAGGCGCTGGAGGAGGAGGCGATCGAGCGGGTGATGGCCCGGCTCGAGGCGGCGCTCGCCGGCGCGCCGCCCCGCGTCGACGCATCGGCCCGCGAGATCTTCGCTCGGCACCCGGGGGCCTACGCCTTCGCCCTGGTCGACCGGACCGGCGCGGTCCTCGATGCCGAGAATCCCGCGCTCGTCCCGGCCGAGGCCCTCGAAACCGGCGCCTTCGCGGACGACTGGGTCGCGCGCGTCGCGAGCGATCGCGGCCGGACCGTCGTCGCCGCGCACGCGGTCGCCTCCGGAGACGACCTGCGCCTCGTCCTCGTCATGTCCGGCGGCGATCCGGCGGGGCTCCTGCGCAGCGCGCTGCTCGCGGAGCTCGTCGGCCACATCTGGCTGCCGATCGTGCCGGTCGTGCTCATCCTGATCGGCGCGAACGCCGTCCTCGTCCGCCGCGGGCTCGCGCCCGTCGCGGCCGCGGCGGCGTGGGCGCGCGCCGTCCGGCCGGGATCGCCGGCGCCCCCTCCCCCACGCGAGCGGGTTCCCGCGGAGATCGCCGATCTCGTCGATGCGACGCAGCGCTCGCTCGATCGCCTGAACGCCGCGCTGGCCGCCGAGAAGCGCCGGGCCGCCGAGGCGGCGCACGCCCTGCGCACGCCGGTCGCCGTCCTCGTCGCGCGTCTCGACGCGCTGCCGCCCGGCGAGACGGCGGATCGCCTGCGGGCCGATCTCTCCGCGCTCTCCCGCACCGTGCGCCAGGTCCTCGCCTCCGCCAGCGCCGACGCGCTCGCGGTGGACGAGGCGGCGACCGTCGATCTCGGCCCCGTGGCCGAGGTCGTGACGGCGAACCTGGCCGCCTTCGCGCACGGGAAGGGCGTCGCGCTCGCCCTGGAGCGCCCCGCCGCGCCCGTCCTCGCCCGCGGCGATGCGGACGGAGTCGCGCTCGCACTCTCGAACCTCGTCGAGAACGCCATCGTCCACGGCGGGCCGGGCGCCGTCGAGATCGTCGTGGGCCCGGGACCCGAGATCCGCGTGCGCGACCACGGCCCGGGCGTACCGCCGGGCGGGCGCGGGAACCTGTTCGAGCCGTTCTGGCGCGGCGAGAACGCGCCGCCGGGCGGCGCGGGTCTCGGGCTCGCCATCGTCGAGCGGGTTCAACGGGCGCAGGGCGGGTCCGCGGAGGTCGCATCCGCCGAAGGGGGCGGCGCGGCCTTCGTCCTGCGCTTTCGTTCCGCCGATCGCTGACGCCCGTCAGGCTACCGTCAGGGGAATTGCGTAGAACGGCCTCGTCGGGTCGCGAGGCGACCCACCGAACACGGAGAGAGCGATGAAGGAGATCGAGAAGATCGATGTGCGGCGCGCGGGCGCGTGGCTCTCGGGCGAGGTGGAGATCCGCGTGCCGAAGACCTGGCTCGCGGCCGGCGCGGTGGCGCTGGGCGTCCTCGTCCTCCTCGCCTTCGACTGAACCCGCCGCCGGTGCCACCCCGCTCTCAAGGAGATCCGTCGTGAAGACCCTCGCCGCCCTCGCGCTCGCACTCGCCATTCCCCTCGTGACGTCCCCGATCGCGGCCCAGCCCGTCGCGGTCACGCCCATCGCGGAGGCCCAGCGCGGCACGATGGTGACCGTGCGGGGCACGGTCGAGCGCATCACCGACGAGGACGAGTTCCGCCTCGCCGACGCGAGCGGCACGATCCGCGTCTACGTCGGACCGAACTGGGTGCCCGCGGACGTCGGGGAGGTCGTGACGGTGAGCGGCTTCGTGGACGACGGCCTGGGCCCACGCGAGATCTACGCCCGCACCCTGACCCGCGCCGACGGGACCGTCGTCGCTTTCGAGCGGCGGTACGACTGACCCGCGGGGGCGCCGACGGCGGCGCGCACCCCGACAATCGCGCGAACAGCAGCCTGTTCGACGAGACGACTCGTCTCGACACCCGAATTTCCGAAACGACGAACCCGCCGGGGGGTCTCCCTCCCGGCGGGCTCTACGATGTCTCGCCGTGCTAAGCACCGAGGTGCTCACGCGTGAGGCCAGTCGGGGTCCGAAGACCTCAGCGGGCAGCCCCGGCGAGGTGACAGCGCTGACAAAGAGACACTGGATCACCTCCTTTCGCTTGGTTACGACGAGGAGGATGATAGGCGGCGAATCGCCGAGCGGAAAGGGGGTTCGTGGCGCTTTCTGCGCTCGAAGATCGGGCAGTCGCCGCCTCGATGGTCACCCGATCGGGCGCTCGTCGGCGATCACCTTGCCGTCCTGCGGCAGGCTGCCTGGGGCGACGAGGGCGACCTCGCCGCGCAGCTTGAGCACCGCGCGCACGGTTTCCTCGAGTGCCTGCCTCAGCGCCGGCGTCGCCTGCGCCGTCTCCGCGTCGAGCGTCATCGCGTCGCTCTCGCCGGCGCGGCGCACCACGAGGCGGGCCTTCTCGATCTCCGGATGGCGACGGACGATCTCGGCGACCTGCTCGGGCCGCACGAACATGCCCTTGATCTTCGTCGTCTGGTCGGCGCGGCCCATCCAGCCCTTGATCCGCATGGCGGTGCGGCCGCACGGGCTCGGCGCGGGGAGCGCGGCTGTGAGGTCGCCGAGCGCCAGGCGGATCACCGGATGGCGGGGCTCGAGCGTCGTCACCACGATCTCGCCGGCCTCGCCGGGCGGCACGGGCAGGCCGTCGGGCCCGACGATCTCGAGGATGACGTCCTCGTTGACGACCATCCCCTCCCCGCCCGACGTCTCGTAGGCGATGAAGCCGATGTCGGCCGTGGCGAAGGCCTGGCGCGCGACGACGCCCCGGCCGGCGAGCTCCGCCTGCAGGGATTTCGGGAAGGCCGCGCCGGAGACGACCGCCTTCGTGATGGAGGAGACGTCGCGACCCTTCTCGGCGGCGGCGTCGAGCAGGATCTTGAGGAAGTCGGGCGTGCCGGCATAGGCGACGGGGCGCAGGGTCTCGATCAGGTCGAGCTGCGCCTCCGTGTTGCCGGGCCCGGCCGGAATGACGGAGCAGCCGAGCGCGCGGGCGCCCGAATCCATGATGAAGCCGCCGGGTGTCAGGTGGTACGAGAAGGTGTTGAGCACGATGTCGCCCGGGCGCAGGCCGATGGCGTGGAGCCCGCGGGCGGCGCGCCAGGGGTCCGCCCCCTCCCCTTCCGGCTCGTAGATCGGGCCGGGCGAGGTGAAGAGGTGCGGCAGGCCGTGGGTGCCGTCCGGCAGGAAGCCGCCGAAGGGCGGGCTCTCCTTCTGCAGGCGCGGCAGGTCCGACTTGCGCAGCACGGGGAGCCGCGCGAGCGCCTCGCGGCTCGTCACCGCGGCGCAGTCGACATGGCCGAGATGCGCCTGCCAGCCCGGCGCGCGCAGCGCCGCCTCGATCACGCCGGGCAGGCGGGCGAACAGGTCGGCCTCGCGCGCGGCGGGGTCGCGCGTGTCGCGCGCGTCGTAGAACTCGCTCATCGGGCGTCTCCTCGCGATCTCTCGTGGTTGGCGCCCATAAGAGCGACGCGCGCCACGATCCGCAAGGCGCCTCGCGCGGCTTCCTCCCCGGCGGGGAGGAGTCCGCGCGGAGCGCGGACGGTGGGGCCGTTCGACGGCTGGTCACGCCGCCCGCCGTCCTCCCCGCCCTCCGGCCTTCGGCCTCCGTCCTCGCCTCCGGGGAGGCGGCGGCGGCCTCCGGAGGCGTCGCGGGCGACCTCTCAGCCCCAGAGCGCCCGCTCCGGCGGATGCACCAGCGAGCCCTCGAAGACGAGCGCCGGCTCGCGGTCGCGGGCGAGCAGCAGCGGCCCGTCGAGGTCGACGAAGCGGGCGCGGGGCGCGAGCAGCATGGCGGGTGCCATCGCCAGCGAGGTCGCCAGCATGCAGCCGACGAAGATCCCCATGCCCCGCGCCTGCGCCGCCTCGGCCAGCGCCAGCGCCTCGGTGAGGCCGCCGGTCTTGTCGAGCTTGATGTTGACGAGGTCGTAGAGCCCGACGAGCCGCTCCAGGCCGGCGCGATCGTGGGCGCTCTCGTCGGCGCACAGCGGCACCGGCCGGTCGATGCCGCGCAGCGCCTCGTCCGTCGAGGCGTGGAGCGGCTGCTCGACGAGGGCGAACCCCGCGTCGGCGCACGCGGCCATCAGCGCGGGCAGCGTCTCGACGCTCCAGCCCTCGTTGGCGTCGGCGATGAGCGTCGCGTCCGGCGCGCCGCGGCGCACCGCGGCGATGCGCGCGGCGTCGCCCTCGGGCGCACCGAGCTTGATCTTGAGGATCGGCCGCGCGGACGCCTTGGCGGCGGCCTCCTCCATCGCCTCGGGCGTGTCGAGCGAGATCGTGTAGGCGGTCGTCGCCGGCCGCAGCCGGTCGACGCCCGCCGTGACGGCGGCCGGCACCCCCGAACGCTTCGCGTCGAGGTCCCACAGCGCGCAGTCGACGGCGTTGCGCGCTGCTCCGGCGGGAAGCGCGTCCTGCAGCGCCTCGCGGCTCATGCCGCCCTCGAGCGCCGCGCGAACGGACTCGATCTGCGCGACGACGCCCTCAACGCTCTCGCCGTAACGGGCGTAGGGCACGCATTCGCCGCGGCCGATCGCCCCGCCCTCGGCGAGGGTGACGAGGACGACGACCGCTTCCGTGCGCGATCCGCGGGAGATGGTGAAACGGCCGGCGATGGGGAAGGCTTCGGCGGCGACGGTGAGGCTTCGGTGCATCATGCCACAGGAATAGACCGGCCGGCCTCGACTCGGGAAGCCCGTACGCGCTATCACCCATGCACCATGCGTATTGGCGAATGACGGGTCGAGCCCACGTGTCCGCGACCGACGCGCCCCGGAGCGACCCACCCCGAAGCGTCGCGCCCCAGGCGACGGCTCCCGAGGAGGAGCGCCGGCCGGCTCCGCAGGCGGACGCCGCCTCGGGTGCGCTCGCCCTGTCGGGGGACTGGACGGCCGAGTTCGGCACCACGCTCGAGCGCGTCGCGCACACCATCGTCGACACCGCCGCGTCCAAGGGAACGACGACGCTCGACCTCGCGAACCTCGGCCGCCTCGACACGGCAGGCGCCGTCGCGATCGAGAGGGCCCGGCGCGCCATGGCCGCGGCCGGCGCCGAGCCCGTCCTGCGCGGGGCGAGCGACCGGCACGCCACGCTGCTCGCGGAGGTCGCCCGCGCCGGGCTGGACCTGCCCGAGCAGGCGCGCACCTCCCCGTTCGTGGATTTCCTCGTCCAGGTGGGTCAGGTGATGACGGAGGCGGGGCGCGACCTCGTCTCGGGCATCGTCTTCCTGGGCGAGGTGATGATGGCGCTCCTGCGGGTCGCCGCGAGGCCGTGGCGCTTTCGCGGTACCTCGCTCGTCAACCAGATCGACCAGATCGCCCTGCGCGGCCTTCCCATCATCCTGCTCATCTCCTTCGTGGTGGGCGCGATCATCGCCCAGCAGGGCATCTTCCAGCTGCGCCAGTTCGGCGCCGCGACCTTCGCCGTCGACCTGATCGGCATCCTGGTCCTGCGCGAGCTGGGCGTGCTCCTGTCGGCGATCATGGTCGCAGGCCGCTCGGGCTCCGCCTTCACCGCCGAGATCGGCGCGATGAAGATGCGCGAGGAGATCGACGCGCTGCGCGTGATGGGCCTCGACCCCATCGAGGTCCTCGTCGTACCGCGGCTGCTGGGGCTCGTCATCGGCCTGCCGCTGCTCGCCTTCTGCGCCTCGATGTCGGCGATCCTCGGCGGCGGGCTCGTGGCGTGGGTCTACGGCGACGTCGCGCCCGACGTCTTCGTCGCCCGGCTGCGCGAGGCGATCGACCTGTCGACCTTCCTGGTGGGCCTGATCAAGGCACCGTTCATGGCGCTGATCATCGGCATCATCGCCTGCATCGAGGGACTCGCGGTCAAGGGCTCGGCCGAATCGCTCGGGCAGCACGTGACCGCGTCCGTGGTGAAGGCCATCTTCATGGTGATCGTCCTCGACGGTCTGTTCGCCATGTTCTTCGCCGCGCTGGACTTCTGACCCCATGGACGAGCCTCGCCGCATCGACGACCTCGCCCCTCCGCCGGCAGGCCACGAGCGCATCATCCGCGTGCGCGGGCTCGAGGTCGGCTTCGGCGAGAAGACGATCTTCCGTGACCTCGACCTCGACGTCTATCGCGGCGAGATCCTCGGCTTCGTCGGCGGCTCGGGCACCGGCAAGTCCGTGCTGACGCGCGCGATCCTCGGGCTCCTGCCCACGCGCGCCGGCTCGATCGAGATCTTCGGGCGGGACCGCGCGGGGCTCTCGGCGCGCGATCGCCAGGCGATGGAGACCCGCTGGGGCGTGCTCTTCCAGAACGGGGCGCTGTTCTCCGGCCTGACCGTCAAGCAGAACGTCCAGATGCCGATGCGCGAGCACCGCGAGATGTCGCAGGCGATGATGGACGATCTCGCCATGCTCAAGATCGAGATGGTCGGCCTCAAGCCCGACGCCGCCGACAAGTTTCCCTCGGAGCTGTCGGGCGGCATGATCAAGCGCGCGGCGCTCGCCCGGGCGTTGGCGCTCGACCCGGACATCGTCTTCCTCGACGAGCCGACCTCGGGTCTCGACCCGATCGGCGCGGCGGACTTCGACGAGCTGATCGCGACCCTGCGCGACACGCTGGGCCTGACCGTGTACATGGTCACCCACGACCTCGACAGCCTGTTCACGGTCTGCGACCGGATCGCGGCGCTCGCCGAGCAGCGGGTCATCGCCGAGGGGCCGATCGAGACCATGCTGGCCTCGGAGCATCCGTGGCTGCGATCCTACTTCCACGGCAAGCGCGCGCGCGCGGTCGCATCCGAGAGCGCGTGAGGGACGATCATGGAAACGCGTGCGAACTACGCCATCATCGGGCTCTTCACCCTCCTCGTCGTCGCCGCGGCGTTCCTGTTCGTCTACTGGTTCGCGGTGAGCGAGAGCGCGGGCGCGCGCGCGCAGGTGCGCATCGTCTTCGAGGGCTCGGTGGCCGGCCTCTCGCGGGGCGCGCCGGTGAACTTCAACGGCATCCGGGTCGGCGAGGTGACGAACCTCGCCATCGCCGATGACAGCCCGAGCCGCGTCGTCGCGGACGTGACCGTCGACCCGTCGGTACCGCTGCGCCAGGACACCACCGCGCGGCTCGAGTTCCAGGGCCTGACCGGCATCGCGTCCGTGGCGCTGTCCGGCGGCAGCGCGCAGGCCGAGCCGCTCCTTCCGCATGCGGAGCCCGGGCCGCCCGTCATCATGGCCGAGCCCTCGGACTTCCAGGACCTGATCGAGAGCGCCCGCAACATCGCCCGGCGCGCCTCGGACGTCTTCGACCGCTTCGACACGCTCGTCGCCGAGAACGACCAGGCGATCGCCTCCACCGTCCAGAACGTCGAGGCCTTCTCCCGCGCGCTCGCCGAGAACGCGCCGGCGATCGACCGCTTCCTCGAGCAGGTGGGCGAGGCGGCGGGCCGCATCGGGCCGCTCGCCGATTCGCTCGACGAGCTCTCCCGCAATGTCAACGACATCGTCGCCGCGATCGATCCCGAGAGCGTGGCGCGCTCGGTCGAGAACGTCGCGACCTTCACGCAGACGCTGGCCGATTCCGAGGCACAGGTGGCGCAGGCCTTCGAGGACGCGGCCGCCCTCGTCTCGCGACTGAACGAGACCGCAGCGAGCGTCGAGGCGACGGTGGCGGACGTGCGCACCTTCGTCGCCGCGCTCGACGCCGAGGCGCTCGACGCCACCGTGGTCAACGTGCGCGCCTTCTCGCAGACGCTCGCCGACAACCGCGAGACGGTCGCCGCCGTGATCGAGGACGCCGCGAGCCTCACCGAGACGCTGGCGCGCTCCTCCGAGCGGCTCGACGCGACGCTCTCCAACGTCGAGGGCGTCTCGGAGACGGTCGCCGCCAACCGCGACAACATCGACCGCGTGCTGAGCCAGGCGGCGGAGCTGACGACGCGCCTCACCTCGGCCTCCGAGACGCTGCAGACCACGCTCGACGGCATAGACGGGCTCGTTGCCGCGGTGGACCCGGCGCGCGTCGAGACGACGCTCGCCAACGTCGAGGCCTTCTCGCAGACCCTCGCCGAGAACCGTGGGGAGGTCGAGGCCGTCATCGCCAACGCTCGCTCGCTGACGCAGACGCTGGAGGGGACCGCCGCGCGCCTCGACGGCACGGTCGGGCGGGTGGACGCGCTCGTCGCGGCGGTCGATCCGCAGACCGTCGCCGCCACGCTGGAGAACGCCCGCGTGTTCTCGCAGATGCTGGCGGACACCCGCGCCGACCTCGCCGCCACCCTGGCGGAGGCGCGCGAGATCGCCGCGGCGATCGACCCGGCCGTGGTGCAGTCCACGCTCGGCAACGTCGAGGCCTTCTCGCAGACGCTGGCGACCAATCGCGAGGCGGTGGACCGCGTGATCGCCAACGCGGAGAGCCTGACGCAGACGCTCGCGCAGACCTCGACGCGGCTCGACGGCGCCATCGACCGGGTGGAGACGCTCGTCGGCGCCGTCGACCCGGCCGCCGTCTCGGCGACGGTCGAGAACGCCCGCGCCTTCTCGCAGACCCTCGCCGACAACCGCGAGAACGTCACCCTCGCGCTGGAGGAGATCGGCCGCATCGCGCAGGCGATCGATTCGGAGCGCATCGAGCGGGTCATCGCCAACGTCGAGAGCTTCTCGCAGACGCTGGACGCGAACTCGGAGGAGGTCGACCAGGTCATCGCCAACGCCGTCTCGATCTCCGAGCAGCTCGAGGCCTCCGCCGGGCGGGTCGACCGCGTGCTCCAGGCCGCCGAGGACTTCCTCGGCACCGCGGCGGGCGACGAGGGCGAGGCGCTGTTCGACGAGATCCGCGAGGCGGCCGCCGCGATCCGGGTGCTCGCGGAGAACCTCGACGTGCGCACGCAGGCGCTGACCGACAACATCGGCAGCTTCACCGGCACCGGCATCCAGGAGGTGCGGGGGCTCGCCGAGGAGGGCCGACGCGCGCTCGAGGACATCGGCCGGGCCGTGCGCTCGTTCGAGCGCGACCCGTCGCAGGTGATCTTCGGCGGCGACGGCGGCGGGGGCGTGCGCGAGTACCAGGGCCGGCGTTGACCCGCCGGCTCGGTTCGTATTCGGATGGCGTCGAGTTTTCGGGGGGCGTGAAGCGATGAGCGGAACACGACACGAGGGACGCGGGCGGATCCTGGCCGCCGCGCTGGCGCTGGGGTCCGTCGCCCTGCTCGGCGGATGCGCCTCCGCGCCCGCGCTCGTGACCTACGGGCTCGCCGCGCCGGCGGAGCGGATCTCGGCACCGATGCGGCTGCCGGGCCTCGTCCTCGTGGTCGAGCCCTCGGCCATCGAGCTCTACTCCACGGAGCGCGTCGTCGTGCGCGAGCCCGACGGGGCGCTGTCCTACCTCCCCGGCGTCCAATACGCCGACCAGCTCCCCGCCCTCGTCCAGACGCGCCTCGTCGAGACGTTCGAGAACGCGAGCCGGCTCGGCGGCGTCGCCCGCCCGGGCGACCGAGTCACGCCCGACTGGCAGCTCAACTCCTCGATCCGCACCTTCTGGGTCGACGTCACCGCGCGCGAGGCCGTGGTCGAGATCGCCGTGCGTGCGGTGTCCGAGGCGAACGGGCGCGTCGGGGCCGCGCGGGTGTTCACCGCCCGCGTGCCCGTGGCGGCGATCGAGGGCCGCACGGCCATGCAGGGGCTCGAGGCGGCGCTCGCCGAGGTCATGCTCGACATCGTGCGCTTCGCCGGCACCGGCGGCGGCAACGCCTGAGGCGCGTCAGCCGGGCAGCCGGACCACGGCGCGCAAGCCGCCCAGCGGCGCGTCCTCGAGCGCGATGTCGCCGCCGTGGGCGCGGGCGATGTCGCGGGCGATGGGCAGGCCGAGCCCCGACCCGCCCTCGTCCTGATTGCGCGCCTCGTCGAGCCGCACGAAGGGCTTGAACACTTCCTCGCGCATCTCCTGGGGGATGCCCGGTCCGTCGTCGTCGACCGTGATCGTCAGCCAGCGGCCCTCGTGGACGGCGCGCACGGCGATCGTGTCCCCGTGGCGCGCGGCGTTGGAGACGAGGTTCGTCAGCATCCGCCGGAACGCGTCCGGCCGCACGATGATGCCGGCGTCGCCCTCGATGGCGAGCGTCACCGGATGGCCCTGGCGCCGGGCGTCGGACACCACCTCCTCGAGGAGCCCGGAGAGATCGACCTCCACCGCGCTCTCCCCCGCGTCGCCGCGGGCGAAGGCGAGATAGCCCTCGAGCATGCGGGTCATCTCGTCGACGTCGCGGCGCAGGTCCTCGACGTCCGGCGCGTCCATCAGCGCGAGCGAGAGCTTGAAGCGGGTGAGGATGGTGCGCAGGTCGTGCGAGACGCCGTTGAGCATCGTCGTGCGCTGCTCGCGGGCGCGCTCGATGCGCCGCTTCATCTCGATGAAGGCGTGGCCGGCCTGGCGCACCTCGCGCGCTCCGCGAGGGCGGAAGTCGGTCTCGCGTCCCTTGCCGTAGCTCTCGGCTGCCTCGGCGAGGGTGAGGATCGGGCGGATCTGGTTGCGCAGGAAGAGGATGGCGATCGCCATCAGGACCAGCGACGAGCCGATCATCCACAGGAGGAAGATGTGCGAGTTCGAGGCGTAGGCCTGGCTGCGGCGCGCCACCACCCGCATGACGGCGTTGTCGAGCTTGATCCGGATCTCGATGAGGTTCGAGCGCCCCAGCGTGTCGATCCAGAACGGCCGGCCGATCTGCCGGGCGATCTGCTCGGAGAGCGCCGCGTCGAGGATGGAGAAGAAGGGCTTGGGCCCCGGCGGCGGCAGGTCGACGCCGCGCTGGATCTCGACGTCGAGGCCGAGCCGCTGGGTGGCGATGCGCCGGAGCGTGCGGCCCTCCTCGTCCTGCGGGTAGGTCTCCCACACGTCGATCAGCGCCGCGATGTCGGCGGTGACGGCGGACGAGAGGCGCATCGTCACCGTCTGCCAGTGCCGCTCCATGAAGACGTAGGCGATGATCGACTGGAGCAGCACGATCGGCACGATGACGATGATGAGCGAACGGGCGTAGAGGCCCTTGGGCATCATCGAGCCGAGCCAGCGCGCGCCGCGCCCGTAGACGCGTCCCGAGGTGCGGATCGGCGCGCCGAAGGCGCCGAGCGTCCGGCGCAGGAGGCCGGGCGGCGCGGTCGCCTCCCGCGGTATCGTCTCCTTCGGGGCGGCGCCGGCGCCGTCCATGCCGCTCACCGCTCCGCGACGAGCCGGTAGCCGACCCCGCGCACGGTCTGCAGGACGAGGGGGTTGGCCGGATCGACCTCGATCTTGCGGCGCAGGCGGTTGATCTGCACGTCGACGGTGCGCTCGTTGAGCGCCGCGCCTGCACCCGAGAGGTCCTCGCGCGGCACGTTCTCGTTCGCACGCGACCCGAGGATGGTCAGGATCTCGCGCTCGCGCTCGGTGAGCCGCACCGCCTCGTCGCCGCGCCTGAGGTCGCCACGGTCGAGCCGGAAGACGAAAGGCCCGAAGCGGATCTCCTCGCCCGGCGCCGCATCCCCCGCGGGCGCCGCCGGCGCCGCGCGCCTCAAGACGTTGCCGAGCCGCAGCACCAGCTCGCGCGGCTCGAAGGGCTTCGAAAGGTAGTCGTCCGCGCCGATCTCGAGGCCGGTGATGCGGTCCTGCGCGTCCGTGCGCGCGGTGAGCATCAGGATCGGCGTGTCGGAGGTCTCGCGCACGGCGCGGGCGTAGTCGAAGCCGGTCTCGCCGGGCATCATCACGTCGAGGACGAGCGCGTCGAAGACGAAGTTCTCGGACTTGGCCCGCGCCTCGGCGGCGCTCGCCGCGGTGGTGACGCGAAATCCGTTCTCGGCGAGGTACTTGGAGATGAGGTCGCGCAGCCGCCGGTCGTCGTCGACGACGAGCACGTGCGGCGCGTGATCGGGAACCTCGATGCGGGCCTCCGCCGCGGCGATCCCGGTGCCGGTCCCCTGCGCGTCCGTCATGTCGCTCCTCCGGAACCGGCGCCCGAGCCGCCACCCGCGCCGCCCTCCTTGCCGCCGTCCGGCCCGCCGACCCGGTGCGTCACGGCGGCGCGTGCGTCGGGATCGATCATCGCGAGGAGGAAGTCCACCACCGCCGCCCGGCCTTCCGGCGGCGTGTCGGCGAGCGCGCGGCCGACCCGGCGCGTCTGCAGCCGCGCGAGGCGCAGCGCCAGCGCGCCGCCGTCCTGCGTCACGAAGAGCAGGCGCTGGCGGCGGTCGGTCGTCCCCGGGCGGGCCTCGACGAAGCCCTTCTCGATCAGCTCTTTCAGCACGCGGTTCAAGCTCTGCTTGGTGATCCGCAGGATCTCCAGGAGTTCGGCGATCGTGAGGCCGGGATTGCGCGAGACGAAATGCAGGACGCGGTGATGCGCCCGCCCGAAGCCGTAGTCGTCGAGGATGCGGTCGGGATCGGAGACGAAGTCCCGGTACGCGAAGAAGAACAGCTCGATGAGGTCGTAGGCCGGCACGTCCGGGTCGGCGCCGGCGGCCTCGCGGGCGTGGGCGCGCGCGGCGGCGCGCACGCGCTCGGACGCCGCGCTCTCGGCGGCTGCGGGATCTCGCGCGTCGTCTGCCGTCCTGGCGGTCGCCTCGGTCACGTCGGAAAATTTCCTTCCCCGGTTATGTCAGCCTTGTTGACATATCTCAGGCGGATTGTTACTCGTCAAGCCGGAACGACGAAATGATCGATCGTTCTGGGCTCCATATGGGTAATCCCGTGTCGCTACGGAGACGACTTGCGACATGGAGCCGCCCCACCGCGCAAAGGCCCGCATTTCAAGGAGAAGCGGTCTCATGTCCCCTCTGCCCTTCGATCAACGGGACGGCCTGATCTGGCTCGACGGCACCCTGGTGCCGTGGGCCGAGGCCAAGCTGCACGTGCTTTCTCACGGATTGCACTACGGCTCCTCCGTATTCGAGGGCGAGCGCGCCTACGGCGGCGTGATCTTCAAGTCGACCGAGCATTCGCAGCGCCTGCGCCGCTCCGCCGAGGTGCTCGACTTCGAGATCCCGTACACGGTGGCGGAGATCGACGCGGCGAAGGAGCTCGTCCTCGCCAAGGCCGGCCTCGTCGACGCCTACATCCGCCCTGTCGCGTGGCGCGGCTCGGAGATGATGGGCGTGTCCGCGCAGGCGAACACGATCCACCTCGCCATCGCCGCCTGGGACTGGCCGAGCTACTTCAAGCCCGAGGAGCGCATGAAGGGCATCCGCCTCGACATGGCGCAGTACCGCCGCCCCGACCCGGCGACGGCGCCCTGCCACTCGAAGGCGGCGGGCCTCTACATGATCTGCACGATCTCCAAGCACGCCGCCGAGCGCAAGGGCTACGCCGACGCGCTGATGCTCGACTGGCAGGGCCGCGTCGCGGAGTGCACCGGCGCGAACGTGTTCTTCACCCGCGACGGTGCGATCCACACGCCCATCGCCGACTGCTTCCTCGACGGGATCACCCGGCGCACGGTGATCGACCTCGCCAAGCGCCGCGGCTTCGAGGTGGTGGAGCGCCGGATCATGCCCGACGAGCTCTCGACCTTCAACGAGTGCTTCATCACCGGCACGGCCGCCGAGGTGACCCCCGTCTCCGAGATCGGCCCGCACCGCTTCACGCCGGGCAACATCACGATGACGCTCATGGAAGACTACATGTCGGAGGTCCGCCCCCGCGCCCAGGCGGCGTGAGGGACTCGGGAGAGCGGCGCACGCTTCCGCGCTGCTCTCCGCTGCGCTATCCTCCCCCCATGACCGAGGCCGCCCAACCGTCCGCCGTCCTGACCTTCCCGGAGCGCAAGGCGCGCGAGGCGGGGCGGCGGGCGGCCGCGGTGGCGGCCGTGTCGTCGCGGCTCGCCGCCTTCGCCCGCGCCAATGGCGGGCGCTACCTGCTCTACGGCTCGGCCGCGCGCGGCGCGATGCGCCACGACAGCGATCTCGACCTCCTCGTCGACTTCCCCGCCGCGCTCCACGCCGACGCCTGGCGGTTCGCCGAGGACGCCTGCGCGCGGGCCCGGCTGCCCGCCGACATCCGCCCGCTGGCCTGGTGCTCCGAGCGCTTCCGCGCGCATGTGGCAGCGGATTGGGTGGCGCTGGGATGAGCGACGCGCGCTGGATCGAGATCGACGCCGACGTCGCCTCCGCTCTGACGCATTTCGGCCGCGCGGTCGAGATCTTCGAGGCGGGCGGCCTCGACGGGGACGACCTCGAGGCCTACAAGAGCCGCATGGCCCTCCTCCAGGCGATGCAGGCGGGCCACACCTCGCTGGAGGCGGCGCTGGAGCGCCTGCTCGTCCTCCTCGGCGAGGAGAAGCCCGTCTCGTCCGACAGCTATCACGCAGACCTCGTCAGGCGGGTCTCCACGCCGATCCCCGGCGCGCGTCCCGCGATCCTCTCGGGGCCGCTCGCGCGCGCCGTGGACGAGACGCACCGGTTCCGGCACGTCGCCCGCAAAGCCTACGACGGCTTCGAGGTGCCGCGTGCCGAGCCCGCGGTCGCGGCGGCGCGCGTCGTGCACGATGGGCTCGCGGACGCGATCGCCGCATTCCGCCGCGCCCTCGACGGGTGAGCGCCCTCACCCGCCCGGCGGGCGGGTGAGCGAGAAGCGCGTCTCGGCGGTGGCCACGAAGTAGTCGCGGTAGCCCGCGCGCGCGATCGGCTTCATGGCGGCGGTGTCGAGCAGCCCGTCCACCAGGAACCGGTCGTCGATGTGCACGCCCATGACCTGGCCGATCGCCATCGTGTAGCGCGTCGTGCCGTCGAGCGCGGTGAGGGGCACGATCTGCAGGAGCTTGCATTCGAGCGCGACGGGGCTCTCCGCCACCCGCGGCGGCGCCACGAGGCGCGAGGGCGCGGGCGTGAGCCCGGCATGGGCGAACTCGCTCTGCCCGCGCGCCAGCGGGGCGGAGGTCGCGTTCATCGCCTCGCGCAGGTCCCAGGTCGCGAGCGAGCAGACGAACTCCCCGGTCTCGCGCACGAAGGCGAGCGCGTCCTTCTCCCCGTCCGACGAGAAGGCCACCATGTGCGGCCGGTCGGAGACGGCGTTGAAGAACGAGTAGGGCGCGAGGTTGACGCGCCCCTGCGCGTCGACCGCGCTGATCCAGCCGATCGGGCGCGGCGCGACGATGGCCTTGAACGGGTCGTGCGGGAGCGGGTGGCCGGTGGCGGTCTCGTAGAACATCGCAGGTCCCTTCAAAGCCGCGTGACGACGTCGGCGAGCTCCGGGCGTGGCCGGTCCGCCATCTTCGTCGCCGCCGTGCCGACGTGGACGAAGCCGGCGATGCGCTCGTGCGGGGCGAGGCCCAGCGCGTCGAGGACGCGCCGGTCGAAGGCGATCCACTCCGTGATCCAGGTCGCGCCGAAGCCGTGGGCCTGCGCGGCGAGGAGCAGGTTCTGGCAGGCGGCGCCGGCCGAGAGGATCTGCTCCCATTCCGGGATCTTCGGGTGCGGCGCCGCGCGCGAGACCACGGCGACGCAGATCGGCGCGCGCACGAGGCGCCCGCGCTCGAAGACGCGCTCCTCCTCGCTGGCCTCGGGCTTGTCGGCCAGGAAGGCCGCCTCGATGGTCTCGCCGATCCGCGCGCCGGCGGCGGGGTCGATCACCAGGAAGCGCCAGGGCGCGAGCCGGCCGTGGTCGGGCACGCGCGCGGCGATGCGCAGCATGTCGTCGAGGGTCTGCGCATCGGGGCCGGGCGCGCCGAGCTGCTTCGTGGGGCTCGAGCGGCGGGTGCGCAGGGCGTCGAGGAGGAGTGGGGCGTCGAGAAGGGGCGGGGCGTCGGGAAGGGTCATGTCGTCCATCGTCTGTCCACAATCGATGTCGATCGGTATAAGCGCTTCGAGGCACGGGCGCGAGCCGCGCGCGTGCATGGTCCCCCTCGCCGATCGCACAGCACAGGCCCCGATGCAGCTCCCGTGCCGGATGCCCCCGACGCGCACCGCCCTCCCCGCGCTCCTCGCGGCGCTCCTCCTCGCGCTCTCCGCGCTCTCGCTCGCCGTTCCGGCGCCCGCGAGGGCGCAGGGCGGCTCGTCCGAGGCGATCGACGCGCTGCCCGTCCTGCCGCAGGCGGGCGAGCTGGCGCTCGCCGCCTTCCACGCCGAGACCGGGGAGCCGATCCTCGAAGGGCTGATCTGGCGGGTCTTCGAGCTGCGCGAGGGGGCGCCCGTGCTCGTCGCGCGCGAGGAGGCGGCGACGCCGCGGGTGTCCCTGCCGCCGGCCAACTACATGGTCCACGTCTCCTGGGGCTTCGCCTCCGCCATGCGGCAGGTGACGATGCACTGGGGCGACGTGGTCGAGCGGCTCGTGATCAGCGCGGGCGGCCTGCAGGTTCGCGGCGTCGTCGGCGACCGGCCGATCCCCGGCAACGACCTCACCTATGCCGTCTACCTGCCGATCGGCGACGACGCCGAGGGGCGTCTCGTCGTCGCGGAAGCCCGGCCCTCCGACCTCGTGCGCCTGCCCGAGGGCGAGTACCACGTCGTCTCCACCTACGGCGACGCCAACGCCTCCATGCGCGCCGACCTCTCGGTCGCGGCGGGAGAGGTGACGATCGCGACCTTGAACCACCGCGCGGCGCGGGTGACCCTCAAGCTGGTGGCCGACGAGGGTGGCGAGGCCTTCGCCGGCACCGCCTTCTCGGTGCTGACGCCCGGCGGCGACGTGGTGCGCGAGGCGATCGGCGCCTTCCCCTCGGTGGTGCTGGCGGAGGGCGACTACGTGCTGATCGCCCGCCACGAGGGGCGCGTCTTCACCCGCGAGTTCCGGGTCGAGAGCGGGCTCGACCGTGACATCGAGGTCCTCGCGGAGGGGTGAGGCACCCCTCGTCCGCGCTTGCGTCGCGGGCGTCTTCGCCGCACTGAGGGACGCCCGCCCCCGGAGAGAGCATGCAGCCGGACCGCTTCGAGACCACCCCGCCCCCCGGCCCGCCGGGACAGCCCCCGGAGAACCCGCCCCGCAAGCCGCCCCGCGAGCCGGCCTTCAACCTGCCGGGCGTCGTCCTCGCCTCGATCGGGCTCCTCGTCGCGATCCACGCGATCCTGGGGCTGATCGGGATCGAGGGCCGCTTCGGCATCCTCATCGACTTCGGCTTCGTGCCGGCGCTCTGGACCTCCTGGCTCGACGCGGAGGCGACGAGCGAGATCGCGCGGCGCATCCTCGAGGGCGACCCGATCGCCATGCAGCGCGACATGGGCTTCGCGCGCATCATCATGCAGGAGGGCTCGGGCGGCGTCTGGACGCTCCTCACCTACGCCTTCCTGCACGGGTCGTGGATGCACGTCGGGCTCAACGCCGTCTGGCTCGCCGCCTTCGGCACGCCGATCGCGCGCCGCCTCGGCCCCGAGCGCTTCCTCTGGCTCGCGGCGCTCACCGCGATCGCGGGGGCGCTGATGCACTGGGCGGCGCACGCCTACGACGTCACGCCGATGATCGGCGCCTCGGCGGTGGTCTCGGGGATGATGGCGGCCGCGGCACGCTTCGCCTTCACGCCGCGGGGCTTCGGCTGGCTGCCGCCCCATCTCGCCCCGCGGCTCGGGCTCGGCGAGATGCTGCGCAACCGCACCGCCATGCTGTTCATCGGCGTCTGGCTCGCGATCAACCTCGTCTTCGGCGTCGCCGCGGTGCCGCTCGGCCTCGCCGACGGCGGCGGCATCGCCTGGGAGGCGCACGTCGGGGGCTTCCTCGCGGGGCTCCTGCTGTTTCCGTTGTTCGACCCGCTGCCCCGGCGGCCGCGCGACCTCGCTTGAAAAAGCCGCCATCGTCTTCCATCCTGGCGTGCCGTCGCCGGGCGGAGCGGCCACGAAGAGCCGCGCGTGGCGACACGAGGCGCGACAAGAGTTTCGTGGAGGAAACGATGACGGTCAGGCAGGTTCTCGCCGAGAAGGGCGAAGGCGTCGTGACGCTGTCGCCCGATTGCAGCCTCGCGGAGGCGGCGCGTCTGCTGTCGGACAGGCGGATCGGCGCAGTCGTCGTCAGCGGCGCCGACGGGCGGGTCGACGGCATCCTCTCCGAGCGCGACATCGTGCGCGCCGTCGCCCGAGACGGCGCCGGCGCGCTCGAGGCGCGGGTGGAGAGCTGGATGACGCGCGAGGTCGTGACCTGCGCCCGCGAGGTGGCGATCGACGACCTGATGCAGACGATGACGCAGGGCAAGTTCCGCCACGTGCCCGTCGTCGAGGAGGGCCGTCTCGTCGGCATCGTCTCGATCGGCGACGTGGTGAAGCGGCGCGTCGCCGCGATCGAGGCGGAGGCGCAGATGCTCAAGGAATACATCGCGGGCTGACGCGCCGCGCGGCCACGACCGCCTCCCCGCGCCGGCCCGCGGCCACGCGCCGCCGTACGATTTCGCGCGAACCGGCGAACCAATCTTCACTCACGCGTTACCCTCCGTGGGCTCGGGTCCGTCCCGACCTTCAAAACGCTCGATTCGCGTCCTATATTCCGGTGATGGCGCGGTCGTCCTGAGGAGGCCGCGTGGGGTCCGCCCGTCGCGGGGACCGAAGGAGGAGAAGACATGGCCGGCGCGCTACCCGTACTCGCCAACGAAGGCGGTCTGTCCCGCTATCTGGACGAGATCCGCAAGTTCCCGATGCTCGACCCGGCCGAGGAGTTCATGCTCGCCAAGCGCTGGCGGGAACATGGCGACTCCGAGGCCGCCCACAAGCTCGTCACGTCCCACCTGCGCCTCGTGGCGAAGATCGCCATGGGATATCGCGGCTACGGCCTGCCGATCTCGGAGGTCGTCTCGGAGGGCAACGTCGGCCTGATGCAGGCCATCAAGCGCTTCGAGCCCGACAAGGGATTCCGGCTGGCCACCTATGCGATGTGGTGGATCAAGGCGGCAATTCAAGAATACATCCTGCGCTCGTGGTCGCTCGTCAAGATGGGCACGACCGCGAACCAGAAGAAGCTCTTCTTCAACCTGCGCAAGGCCAAGAGCCGCATCTCGGCGCTCGACGAGGGCGACCTGCGCCCCGACCAGGTGAAGGAGATCGCGACCCGGCTCGGCGTCACCGAGCAGGACGTGGTCGACATGAACCGCCGCCTCGGCGGCGACGCCTCGCTCAATGCGCCCCTGCGCGAGGAGGGCGAGGGCGAGTGGCAGGACTGGCTCGTCGACGGCGCCGCCTCCCAGGAGACGATCCTCGCCGCCGAGGAGGAGGGCCAGAACCGCCTCGCCGCCCTGCGCGAGGCGCTCGGCGTGCTCAACGAGCGCGAGCGCCGCATCTTCGAGGCGCGGCGGCTCTCGGACGACCCGATCACGCTGGAGGACCTCTCCACCGAGTTCGGCGTCTCCCGCGAGCGCGTGCGCCAGATCGAGGTGCGCGCCTTCGAGAAGGTGCAGGACGCGGTGAAGAAGAACATCGCCGCGATCGAGGCCGCGCCGGGGCGTCCGCGGGAGCTGACCGACGCGCGGGCGGGGTGAGCGGGCTCAGCTCCCGTCCCGCTCCGCGTCGAGCTTTGCCCGCAGCTTGCGAAGAAGCGGCAGCGCCGCCTCGATCTCGCCCTCGGTGATGCCCGTCGATAGATCGGCCAGCGACGGCGCGAGCGCGGCGATCGCGGCCTCCCGGGCCGCCCGGCCGGCAGGCGTGATGTCGACGACCTTGGCCCGAGCGTCCGAGGGATCCGGCTCGATCGTCACGTAATCGGCACGCGAGAGGTGCTGGAGGGTGTTCGTCATCGTGCTCTTCGTCACCTGGAAGGCGCGAGCGAGGCGCAGCGGGCTCGAGGGGCGGCCGAGCCGTACGAAATGGTTCAGCACCACGAACTGGGGCAGGGTGAGATCGCCGGGCATCACCCGCTCGAACAGCCGCGAGGCGAGCTGGTCGATGATGGCGATCTCGTTGATCAGCCGGAAGACGAGGGGATCGCCCGCCGCACCGCGGGAGGTCTCACGCTCGCTCCCCTCCCCCGCCATGCATCACCCCTCCCGGATCGCCGCCGCCGCGGGCCAACGCGGGCTCGGCGGAACCTCCGGACCATAGCCGAGCCGGCCGAGCATCTGAAGCGTCTCGCCCGGCGGAACGTCGAGCCGCGCGCGCATGCGCGCGGCATGATCGGCCATCTCCGGGAATTCCTGGAGCGCCTGGCTCAGGGGGTGAAGGCCCAGGCCGAGGGACGTGGCGGCGAGGTTGAGGCGCATCCAGTCGCGACCGGCGGCGATCTGGTCGGAGCGGGCGTTGCCGCCGGTCGTCACCCACAGGAACGACGGTGACGCCTCGATCGGCGCGAGCCCGTAGGCCGTCATCTGCTGCAGGATCGGCCCCGGCGCGCCCGAGGCGACCTCCGCGCCGGCGTTCTCGCGCGTGAGGATGCCCCTCGCGGCGAGATCCTCGATCATCGCGCCCGTCAGGTCGATCCCATCCGGCGAGGCGTCGACCTCCGCGCGGCCGATGCGCAAGAGGTCGATGCTCTCCTGCGCCGTGGCGGGCGTCTCCATCTCCAGGCGCATGGCTGAGAGCGCGACCTCGCGGATCGCGGCGACGGTGGCGGCGTCCGTCGCGGACGCGACGCGCCCGCCCCGCAACGCGGAGGCCGTCAGGCGCCCGAGCGTGTGCGCGGGGATCGCACGATCCATGGCGTAGGGCGCCTTGTTCGAGCGTCGGTCGAGAACGGCCTCGAACAGAGGATCGGGCCGTCCCGCTCCGGGCACGAAGCGCACCCGCGCGACCGGCCTTTCGTCGAGCCGCTGGCCCGGCTCGCCCTGCGGAAAGAGCGAGACCTCGGCGCCCGCGCCCTGCTCGCCCGCGGCGAGGACGAGCGTCTCCAGGAAGGCGCCCAGGCCGATCGTGATCTGGCGGTCGTACGGATCCGTGTGCGGCAGCCGCCGGTCCACGCGGCAGTACAGGGTCAGGGCGTCGTCGCCCTCGAGCGCGACGCTCCACGGCTGGCGATTGTGGGGGCTGGGCGCGAGGACCGCCCAGGCCAGCGCGCGACGGCGCATCTCGGTCTCGCCCGTGCCGGCCGCGAACCAAGGGGCGAGCGCCGAGGGTGTCCCCGGGGGAGAGGACGCACGGGCGCGACGGGCGGCGGGGATGTCGGCTGCGAGGATGGCGGTCGCGCCGATCAGGGCGAGGAACCGACGACGGTCGAGGCTCATGGCGATCTCCTTTAGTTCGATGTCAAACCATCTAGTACGATATCGAACGATATGCAAGCCCGCGGTACGCCACCCCTCGGCGCCTGCGTCCGCGCGATCCCGTTTGCCGCCGCCGCGCCGCGGTGCTAGAGCCTCGCGCATGACGCAGACGAGATCACCCCGCGGCGGTCCCCGCCCGACTTCGCGCAAGCTCGCGCGGCAGGACGCCGGCGCGCGCAAGGATGCGCGCAAGGACGCGGGGCCTCGAACGGGCAAGGCCGGCAAGCCCTCGCCCGCGAGCAAACCGTCGCCGAGCAAGCCTCGAAAGGCGGCCCAGAAGCCCGCCGCCGCCAAGCCCGGCTCCGCCGCCCCGCGCCCGGGCGCGCCCGCTCCCTCCGCCGCCCTCCCGCCCAAGCGCGTCCAGCGCGCCGCCGCGGCGGCGACCCTCGCCACCGGCATCCAGACCCTTCTCGTCGAGCCCGACGAAGGCGAGATGCGGCTCGATCGCTTCCTCTCGGCGCGCTTCCCCCAGCTCGCCTTCACGCACATCCAGCGGATCATCCGCACCGGCCAGCTGCGGGTGGACGGCAAGCGCATGAAGCCCAACGAGCGGCTCGCCGCCGGCCAGAGCGTGCGCGTGCCGCCACTCAAGATGGAGGAGCAGCGCCCGCGCTCGCCCACGCGCAACGAGAGCGACGCCGCGTTCCTGCAGTCGATCACGCTCTACGAGGACAAGGACGTCCTGGTGCTCAACAAGCCCGCCGGCCTCGCCTCGCAGGGCGGATCGGGCACGACGCGCCACGTCGACGGGCTGCTCGAGGCGCTTCGCGACGAGAAGGGCGAGAAGCCGCGCCTCGTCCACCGCCTCGACAAGGAGACCGCCGGCTGCCTCGTCGTGGCGAAGTCGCGCTTCGCCGCGAGCGTGCTCGCCAAGAGCTTCCGCTCGCGCGTGACGCGCAAGGTCTACTGGGCCATCGTCGCCGGCGTGCCGAAGACGCGCCAGGGCCGGGTCTCGACCTACATCGCCAAGGAGATGCTGCCCGACGGCGACAGCCGCATGCGCGTCGCCCAGCACGGGGACGACGGGGCCGAGCACGCGCTGACCTACTACGCGGTCATCGAGCAGTCGGCGCGCAAGCTCACCTGGGTCTCCCTCAAGCCGGTGACCGGGCGCACGCACCAGCTGCGCGTCCACATGGCCTCCGTCGGGCACCCGATCATCGGCGACCCGAAATACTTCAACGTCGAGAACTGGGAGCTGCCCGGCGGCATCCAGAACCGGCTCCACCTGCTGGCGCGGCGGATCGTGATCCCGCATCCGCGCACGGGCAAGCCGATCGACGTCACCGCGCCGCTGCCGCCGCACATGCAGCAGACCTTCAACCTCCTGGGCCTCGAGACGGACGCCTACGATCCGATCGTCGAGGCCCCGGAGGAGTGAACGAGACGACCCCGAACCGGCCGGACGGGCCGAAAGGAAAGACGACGATGTTCACCCTCGAGATCGGCGGCCGCGCGGTCGCCATCACCGACGCCACCCCCGAGGCGGAAGCCCGCGAGCTGCTCGAGAGCCTCGCCGACGAGATGATCGAGCTCGAGAGCGAGGGCAAGCAGATCTGGGACGGCGAGAGCCCGCTCCATGTCCGCCCCGCCACCGAGGACGAGATCGACTCCTTCGACGAGGCCGAGATGGACGAGGAGCCCGAGGAGGACGACGAGCCGATCGTCATGTTCCTCATCCCCATCGACGGCCTCGACGAGGACGACGAGGACGAGGACTGACATGTCCCGCCTGCGCCTCGTCATCCTGGACGTCGACGGCACGCTCGTCGACAGCCAGGCCATCATCGTCGAGGCGCAGGCGCGCACCTTCCGCGCGCACGGGCTCGCGCCGCCCACCCGAGAGCGCTCGCTCTCCATCGTGGGCCTGTCGCTGCCCGAAGCCTTCCGCGTCCTCGTCGGCGAGGACGGGCCGTGGGCGGCCATGGCGCAGACCTACCGCGAGATGTTCTTCGCCCTGCGCGCGGACGCCACCCTCGAGGAGCCGCTCTATCCCGGCGTGCGCAAGACGTTGGAGACGCTGGCGCGCCGCGAGGATCTCGCGATCGGCATCGCCACCGGCAAGAGCCGGCGCGGCGTCGCCCACCTCGTCGCCCGCGAGGGCTGGGAGGGCCTGTTCGCCACGATCCAGACCGCCGACGACGCGCCCTCCAAGCCCCATCCCGGCATGATCCTCCAGGCGCTCGCCGAGACGGGCGTCGCGGCGCCCGACGCCGCGATGGTGGGCGATTCGACCTTCGACATGGAGATGGCGCGCGCCGCGGGCATCCACGCGATCGGCGTCTCGTACGGCTTCCACGGGGTGGGCGCGCTGCGCGACCGAGGCGCGCAGGTCATCGTCGACCGCTTCCCCGACGTCCTGCCCACGCTCGACGGGTTGTGGCGCGCGTGAGCCGCCGGCTTGCGCCGTGCGCGTGCGGGCTTATGTGACGTCATCGTCCCCGAGCCCCTTCCCGAAGCCCCGAGAGGAGCAGCATGCCCGACGATTTCTGGCGCGATCTCGCCCCCGAGCCCGGGGAGACGCGGCGCGATCCGCGCGAGGCGGCCCGCGCCGCGATGATGCCCGAGCTGCCCAGGCGCTTCTACGAGCGTGCGACCGCCGAGCCGCATCCGGACGGCGGCTTCGCGCTCAACCTCGACGGGCGCCCCGCGAAGACCCCGGGCAAGCGACCTCTCGTTGCGCCCTCCCGCGGCGCGGGCGACGCGCTCGCCGCCGAATGGCAGGCGCAGGGCGAGCGCATCGATCCCACCGCGATGCCGCTGACGCGACTCCTCAACGTCGCCATCGACGCGGTCGGCGCGGCGATGGGGCCGGTGGCCGAGGAGATCGTGAAGTACGCGGGCTCGGACCTCGTCTGCTACCGCGCGGGCGATCCCGAGGCCCTCGTCGCTGCGCAGGGAGAGGCCTGGGACCCGGTTCTCGCCTTCGCCCGCGAGCGGCTCGGCGCGCGGTTCGTGCTGGCGCAGGGCGTGATGTTCGTCGAGCAGCCTCGCGAGGCGCTCGCGGCGGTGGCGCAGCGCGTCTCCCGCGAGACCTCCCCCTTCGCGCTCGCGGCACTCAGCGTGACGACGACCCTCACCGGCTCGGCCCTGATCGCGCTCGCGGTGGCCGACGGGGCTCTCGCGGCGGACGATGCCTGGCAGGCCGCGCACGCGGACGAGCTCTACCAGGAGCGCGTCTGGGGCGCCGACGCGATCGCGACGGAGCGCCGGGCGGCGCGGCGGCGGGAGTTCGACGCGGCGGTGCTGCTGTATCGCGAGGCGGGGTGAGGACGATCAGGACGGATTGCGGAGCGGGTTGAGGATATCCAGGCCGGGGAAGTCGCGAGCGTTTTCCGTCACGAACACGCACGCGTTCGCTTCCGCTACGGCGGCGATGATCGTGTCGAGCCCGCTGCGCGGCCTCCCCCGCGCGACGCCGTCCGCCATGAGCCGCGCCCAGATGAGGGCGGCCTCCTCGTCGAATGAGAGAATTCGCCCTGCGAACAGGTTCCGCGGCCCCGTGGGCCCGGCGAACCAAGCCTCCAAGCCGGCGCGCTTCCTTCCGGCAGGCATTTGAAGAATTCCACGCTGCAGCTCGGCGATCGTCAATGACGAAACGTAGAGCTCTTCGTCGTGGCGCTCGGAGAACCACCTGGATAGCGAATCCGGCGGATTTGGCCGGACGGCAGCGCTGATGATGTTCGTATCGAGGAGGTAGCGGCTCATTCGAGATCGATCTCGCGTCCGCCCTCGAATGGCCTTGACACCTGCAGGTCGACGCCGACGAGCGGCGAAGCGCGCAGGGCGCGGTAGATGCCGCCGGGCTCCCCGGCCGCCGGGCGCAAGGCACGCCCGAGCACGCCTCGGAGCTCCTCGCTCTCTGGCGACCCTTCGGCAAGCCGACGAGCGACGCTGCGGATCAGATCGCGATCCGCCTTCCGGCCGAGAACCTCGAACCGTGCGATCCCGCGCTCGTCGAGGCGAGCGCGATATCGAGCGACGGCGCGATCACGAGATTGCGGCAAAGCTTCCTCCCGGGCATATGTCCAGGTATAGTCTGTGCGCTGACGAGGGGCAAGATGGCGGACGCCTGGAGGGAGGCTCGAATGGCTCGCGGATGGCTTGGCGATTGGATCCATGCGCGATTGCCATGGACGGTCGGCACCGGTCACGGAAAGGGGTTAGTCCACGCCACCGGCGCGCAGTCCAGACGAGATGACGAGCACTCCACCGCCCCGAGTGATGCGGTCGAGCGGCTTCGCCACTTCCGCGGCCGGCTCCGGTCCGAACAGAACGCTTGAGCCGGGACGAGGCGAACGCCCGCCGTCCTCCCCTCCCCCTTTCTTCCCATTCCCCCCCTCGCCCCGCGCATGCTAAGCCGCATCCACACGGCATCCGGAAGACGAGGCGTCGATGAAGGACATCCTGGAGAGGCTCGAGGACGCGCGCGCCCAGGCGCGTCTCGGCGGCGGCGAGCGGCGCATCAAGGCGCAGCACGAGCGCGGCAAGCTGACCGCGCGCGAGCGCATCGCGCTGCTTCTCGACGAGGGGTCCTTCGAGGAGTTCGACATGTACGTGCAGCATCGCTGCGCGGACTTCGGCATGCAGGACAACAAGGTTCCCGGCGACGGCGTGATCACCGGCTACGGCACGATCAACGGGCGCGCGGTCTTCGTCTTCTCCAAGGACTTCACGGTCTTCGGCGGCTCCCTCTCGGAAGCGCATGCGCAGAAGATGATCAAGATCCAGGACATGGCGCTCAAGATGCGCGCCCCGATCATCGGCCTGTTCGACGCCGGCGGCGCCCGCATCCAGGAGGGCGTCGCGGCGCTCGCGGGCTATGGCGAGGTGTTCGCGCGCAACGTCAAGGCGTCGGGCGTGATCCCGCAGATCTCCGTCATCATGGGCCCCTGCGCCGGCGGCGACGTCTACTCGCCGGCGATGACGGACTTCATCTTCATGGTGCGCGACACGAGCTACATGTTCGTCACCGGCCCGGACGTGGTGAAGACCGTCACCAACGAGACCGTCACCTCCGAGGAGCTCGGCGGCGCCTCCGTGCACACGACGAAGTCGTCGGTCGCCGACGGCGCCTTCGACAACGACGTCGAGGCGCTCCTCCAGATCCGCCGCCTCGTCGACTTCCTGCCCGCCAACAACATGGACGGGCCGCCCGAGTGGGAGAGCTTCGACGACGCCGAGCGCATCGAGCACTCCCTCGACACGCTCGTGCCGGACAATCCCAACAAGCCCTACGACATGAAGGAGCTGATCCTGAAGGTCGTGGACGAGGGGGATTTCTTCGAGCTCCAGGAGAGCTACGCCAAGAACATCGTCACCGGCTTCGGCCGCATCGAGGGCCGCACGGTCGGCATCGTCGCGAACCAGCCGATGGTGCTCGCCGGCGTGCTCGACAGTGACGCCTCGCGCAAGGCGGCACGCTTCGTACGCTTCTGCGACGCCTTCTCGATCCCCATCGTCACGTTCGTGGACGTGCCGGGCTTCCTGCCGGGGACGGCGCAGGAATACGGCGGGCTGATCAAGCACGGCGCGAAGCTGCTCTTCGCCTTCACCCAGGCCACCGTCCCGATGGTGACCGTGATCACCCGCAAGGCCTATGGCGGCGCCTACGTGGTCATGGCCTCCAAGCACATCGGCGGCGACGTGAACTACGCCTGGCCCTCGGCGCAGATCGCCGTGATGGGCGCCAAGGGCGCGGTGGAGATCATCTTCCGCCAGGACATCGGCGATCCCGAGAAACTCGCCGCGCGCACCAAGGAATACGAGGACCGCTTCATGAGCCCCTTCGCGGCGGCCGAGCGCGGCTACGTCGACGAGGTGATCATGCCCCACTCGACCCGCCGGCGCATCTCCCGCGCGCTCGCCATGCTCCGCTCGAAGGAGGTGGACGAGCCGTGGCGGAAGCACGACAACCTGCCGCTGTGAGGGCGGGTCAGAGGGCGACGACGGGGATTCCGGTCCGCTCGGCGAGGCTCGCGAGCCGCCGATCGGCGGTCGCGAGGCGGGCGTGCCGCATGTCCAGAGCGAGTGCGATGTAGGCGCAATCGTAGATGGGGTGCCCGAGCTCGAGGCTGAGCTCGAGCGCCCGCGAGGCGAGGCGCGAAAGCGGCTGCGGGTCGCGGATCGCCCTTCCGAGCGAGCGAACGCTCCGCATCGCGTAGGCCGCGGTCATCGTCCCGCGCAGGACGTGCTTCCGCAGCGCGTTGCCGACCTCGAAGAGGATCAGGTTCGGCGCGCAGAGGAGATCGGGTCCCGCGAGGATCGCTTCCGCCTCGTCCGCGCCGTCCTCGTCCACGTACCATTTCAGCGCGACGGACGCGTCAACGACGAGGGCCATCGTCGTCCCGGTCCTCGCGGACGAGCGCCGTGCTGTCTCCCGCGTATCGGCGGCCAGCGCGGCGGATCTCCCGCGCCTCCTCCACCAGTTCGCGACGCGTCGACGACATCGCGGCATCGGGAGGCGACGCGTCGCGCCCCGCGCTGCGCCGCTCATGCTTGCTGCCCATCATGCCGCGCACCGTCATCACGCCTGCTTCCTCGTTCCGTGCATGAACACGTTAGCAACTCTCGCGACCGGGGAAAAGCATTGTTGCGATTGTATCTTCAAAACAACCTCCACGAGAGACGCCGCGAGGCCGAGATTGTTCCCGGCCTCGTCCCATCCGCCCCGCAGCATTGCGATCGGCCCCCCGCCGGCGCTACAACGGAGGCCTTCCGAGGACGAGGCCCCCGATGCGAACCGAGACACCCCAGACCGTGAAGCTCGCCGAGTACCGCCCGAGCGACTTCCTGATCCCGCGGGTCGCGCTCGACATCGCGCTCGATCCGCACGCCACGCGGGTGCGCGCAACGCTGGAGATCGAGCCGAACCCGCTCGGCCGTGCCGACGTGCCGCTCGCGCTCGACGGCGACGACCTCGTGCCCGTCGCGATCAGTCTCGACGGCGCCCCGCTCGACGCGCAGGCCTACACCGCGAGTGCCGACGGGCTCGTGATCCACCGGCCGCCGCGCCGGCCCTTCACGCTCGCCGTCGAGACCCGCCTCGACCCCACGGCCAACACCAAGCTCATGGGGCTGTACCGGTCCCGGGGCGTCTACTGTACGCAGTGCGAGCCCGAGGGCTTCCGGCGCATCACCTACTTCCTCGACCGCCCGGACGTGCTCTCGGTCTACGAGACCCGCATCGAGGCGGACGCCGCGCAGGCGCCGACGCTGCTCGGCAACGGCAACCTCGTCGCGAGCGGCCCCGTCGGCGACGGCACGCGGCACTACGCCCTGTGGCGCGATCCGCATCCGAAGCCGACCTACCTCTTCGCGCTCGTCGGCGGAACGCTCGCGAAGATATCGAAGCCCTTCACCACGAAGAGCGGGCGCACGGTGGAGATCGCCGTCCACGTCGAGCCCGGCAAGGAGGGCCGCGCCGGCTACGCGCTCGACGCGCTGGAGCGCTCCATGCGCTGGGACGAGGAGGTCTTCGGCCGGGAGTACGATCTCGACGTGTTCAATATCGTCGCCGTGTCCGATTTCAACATGGGCGCGATGGAGAACAAGGGCCTGAACATCTTCAACGACAAGTACGTGCTCGCCTCCCCCGAGACCGCCACGGACACCGACTACGCCAACATCGAGGCGATCGTCGCGCACGAGTACTTCCACAACTGGACCGGCAACCGCATCACCTGCCGCGACTGGTTCCAGCTCTGCCTGAAGGAGGGGCTCACGGTCTACCGCGACCAGGAATTCTCCTCCGACATGCGCTCGCGGCCCGTCCACCGGATCGCCGAGGTCCGGGCGCTGCGCCTGCGGCAATTCGCCGAGGACGCCGGTCCCCTCGCCCACCCGGTGCGGCCGAGCGAGTATCGCGAGATCAACAACTTCTACACGGCGACGGTCTACGAGAAGGGCGCGGAGGTGATCCGCATGCTGCGCACCCTCCTCGGCGAGGAGGCCTTCGCGGCGGGTATGGACCTCTTCTTCACGCGTTGCGACAACTCCGCGGCGACGGTGGAGGACTTCCTCGCCTGCTTCGCGCAGACGAGCGGGCGCGATCTCGCGCATTTCGCCCTGTGGTACGCGCAGGCCGGCACGCCACGGCTCGCGGTGACCGGGCACTGGGACGAGGCGGCGCGGACCTACCGCCTCGACTTCGCCCAATCGATCCCGGCGACGCCCGGCCAGCCCACGAAGCGCCCCGCGCTGATACCGATCCGGCTCGGCCTCGTCGCCGAGGACGGCCGCGAGATCCCCGCCACCTCCCCGCGCCTGCGCGAGGACGGCGTGTTCGTGCTCGACACGGCGTCCGACAGCCTCGTGCTCGAGAACGTCGCCGTGCGCCCCGTCCCGAGCGTGCTGCGCGGCTTCTCGGCCCCCGTGCGCGTCTCGCGCGACCTCTCCGAGGCAGACCTGCTGACGCTGCTGCGCCACGATCCCGACCCGTTCAACCGCTGGCAGTCGGCCCAGACCGTGGCGATTCGCCTCCTCACCCGCGCGGCGGTGGACGGCACGCTCGCCGAGGAGGCGGTGCGGGCCTATTCGGACGCGCTGGCCGCCTTCCTCGACGCCGAGGGCGAGGGCGACCCGGCCTTCGCCGCGCTCGTGCTCGCCCTGCCCGGCGAGCCGGACGTCGCGCAGGACATCGGCGCGGACGTCGATCCCGACGCGATCCACGCCGCCCGCGAGCGCATGCGCACGCTCGTCGGCGAGGCCCTCAGCCCGCGGCTCACGGCGCTGCGCGAGCGGCTCGCCTCGCGCGCGCCTTACACGCCTGACGCCGCGAGCGCGGGGCGTCGCGCGCTGCGCAACGGTGCGCTCGACCTCGTCGCCGCCGCCGACCCCGCGGCCGGCATCGCCGCCGCGGCGGCGCAGTACGAGGCGGCCGACAACATGACCGACCGCCTCGCCGCGCTCGGCGTCGCCGCCCACACGCCGCCGACGCCCCGACGCGAGGAGATGCTCGCCGACTTCCGCAGCCGCTTCGACGGCGAGCCCCTCGTCCTCGACAAGTGGTTCGCGCTCCAGGCCACGATGGCGCAGCCGGACACGCTGGCGCGGGTCGAGCGGCTGATGGCGGACCCGGCCTTCTCGCTGTCGAACCCCAACCGCGTCGGCGCGCTGATCGGCGCCTTCGCCCTCTCGAACCCCACGCAGTTCCACCGACCGGACGGCGCCGGCTACGCCTTCGTGGCCGACAAGGTGACGGCGCTCGACGGCACCAACCCGCAGACGGCCGCGCGCGTGCTCACCGCCTTCAACACCTGGCGCACTATGGAGCCGGGCCGCCGGGCGAAGGCCGAGGCGACGCTGCGGGCGATCGCCGACCGACCGGGGCTCTCGCGGGACGTGTCCGACATCGTGGGGCGGATGCTGGGGTGAGGGGCGGGCGAGAAGCGATCGCTTTGTGGTCACCCCGGGTCGCGATGGCCGAGCCCGGGGCCCGGATCCGCCGAGCGTCGATGAGCATGCGCGCGTCCCCGAGACGCCGATGAAGGCGTGGCACGCCACGGCGCTGGCGCGCCGCCCTTCGAGGCTCCGGCGGTTCTGGGTCCCGGACTGCCTTCGGCATCCGGGATGACATGCTTCGCGCGCGTTCCGCGGATCAGCCGAAGGCGATCAGCGCCGCGAAGCCGATGCCGCCGACGAGGATGCGCCACCAGGCGAACAGCGCGAAGCCGTGCTTCGAGACGTAGTCGAGCAGCGACTTCACCACGAACAGCCCGGCCACGAAGGCCGAGACGAAGCCGATCGCGATCATCGTCGCGTCGTCGGCGGAGAGGTCGCGCCAGGACTGGCCGAGCTCCCAGACGAAGGCGCCGGCCATGGTCGGCATGGCGAGGAAGAACGAGAACTCGGCGGCCGCGCGCTTCGAGGAGCCCATCAGCATGGCGCCGACGATGGTGGCGCCCGAGCGCGAGACGCCGGGGATCATCGCGAGGCACTGGATCGCGCCGATGGCCAGGTACATCGGCAGCGGGAAGCGCGTCGCCTCCTCGTGGCGGGGGTTGAGCGCCATGCGATCGACCGCGAGCAGCACGATGCCGCCGATCACGAGCGTCGTGCACACGACGCGAGGGTCGAACAGGACGCCGAGGATGAAGTCGCGCGCGAGCACGCCGATCACGGCCGCCGGGAGGAAGGCGATCAGCACGCCCAGGACGAAGCGCCGGGCCTGCGGATCGCTCGGCAGCGCGACGGCGATCTTCCACAGCCGGACGAAGTAGACCGACAGGATCGCCAGGATCGCGCCGAACTGGATCAGGATCGCGAAGGTCTTGTCGGCATGGCTGTCGAGGCCGAAGAGGCTCTGCAGCAGGATCAGGTGGCCGGTCGAGGAGACCGGGATGAACTCGGTCGCGCCCTCGAGCAGGCCGAGGAACACGGCCTTCAAGGCCTCGAGGAGTGTCATGGTCTTCGCGCTCGTCCTTCGTCCGGCCGCTGCGGCGGCGATTCGACACCGCGGCATCGAGCGCGGTCTAGACCGCCCGCCGCGCGAGCGCCAGCCCGCCGACGCGCCGCACCGCGAAAGATCGTTACCGCGCCTTAACCCTCGGCGGCCTTAATGTCGCCCGTCTCCAGCGCTCTCAGGGCTCATGGCCATACTCCACCACTACCCGCTCTGCCCGCACTCGCGCTTCGCCCGCCTCGCGCTCGGCGAGCTCGGGCAGGAGGTCGAGCTCGTCGAGGAGCGCCCCTGGGAGCGCCGCGACGCCTTCCTCGCGCTCGATCCCGCCGGCCAGACGCCGGTCCTCGTCGCCGACGGCGGCCTCGTCGTGCCCGGCGCGGGGGTCATCGCGGAATGGCTCGACGAGACGGTCGGCGCGCAGTCGCCCGAGCGGCGGCTGATGCCGTCGGACCCGGCGGCGCGGGTCGAGGTGCGCCGGCTGACGGGCTGGTTCCTCGGCAAGTTCTGGGACGAGGTGACGGGCTACCTCGTCAACGAGAAGATCTACAAGCGCTTCGTGCCGCGCGCGAACGGCGGCGGACCGCCGGACATGGCCTCGATCCGCGCGGCGCGGGCGAATGTGCGCTACCACCTGCGCTACGTCGGATTCCTCGTCCAGCGCCGGAATTTCCTCGCCGGGGACGCGCTGACCTATGCGGATCTCGCCGCCGCCGCCCATATCTCCTGCGTCGACTATCTCGGCGACGCGCCCTGGGGCGAGGACGAGGCGGCGAGGACGTGGTACGCCCGGGTGAAGAGCCGCCCGAGCTTCCGCGCGCTCCTCGCCGACAAGGTCCCCGGCATGGCGCCTGCCGACAGCTACGCGGATCTGGACTTCTGAAAGCCGAACGCCCGAGCCCCGAACGCCTCAAGCAGCACCTGAGCGAGCGCGCCCGCGCGCTGGGCTTCGACGCGCTCGCGGTGACGCGCCCGGACGCCGTGCCCGACCTCGGCCCGCGCCTCGCCGCCTGGCTCGAGGCGGGGCATCAGGGCACGATGGGCTGGATGGCCGACACGGCCGCGCGTCGCGCCGACCCTCGGGCGCTGTGGCCGCAGGTCCGCTCCATCGTCATGCTGGGCATGAGCTACGGGCCGGACGAGGACCCGCTGCAGGCGGTGCGCCGGCGTACCAGGGCCGCGATCTCGGTCTATGCCCAGGGGCGCGACTATCACGACGTGATCAAGGGAAGGCTCAAGGAGCTCGCCGGGGTGCTGGCCTCGCGCGCCGCCGCCGAGGTCAAGGTCTTCGTCGACACGGCGCCGGTCATGGAGAAGCCGCTCGCGCAGGCGGCGGGGCTCGGCTGGCAGGGCAAGCACACGGTGCTGCTGTCGCGCGAGCTCGGCAACTGGCTCTTCCTCGGCGCCATCTTCACCACGGCGGACATTCCGCCGGACGCGCCCGAGCGCGACCATTGCGGCTCCTGCCGCCGCTGCCTCGACGCCTGCCCGACCGACGCCTTCCCGGCGCCCTACGTCCTCGATTCGCGCCGCTGCATCTCCTACCTGACGATCGAACACGCCGGCCCGATCCCCGAGGACCTGCGCGCGGGCATCGGCAACCGCGTCTACGGCTGCGACGATTGTCTCGCGGTGTGTCCCTGGAACAAGTTCGCGCAGGCCGCGCGGGAACAGAAGCTCGTCGCGCGCCGCGACCTCGCCTCGCTGCCGCTCGCGGATCTCGCGCGCCTCGACGACGCAGCCTTCCGGGCGCTGTTCGCCGGCACGCCGATCAAGCGCACGGGCCGCGACCGCTTCGTGCGCAACGTGCTGATCGCCGTCGGCAACAGCGGCGAGCGGGCGCTCGCCGACGTCGCCCGCGAGCGGCTGGACGACGCCTCGCCGCTGGTGCGCGGCATGGCGGTTTGGGCGCTCGCCCGCCTGCTGCCGGAAGCGGGCTTCGCCGCGCTGCGCACTGCCCGCCTCGACGCAGAGACCGACACAGACGTGCGCGCGGAATGGTGCTCCCGCCCCCTCGCCTTCGGCGGTGCAGGACGAGATGCCGACCATTGATGCAGGCAGCCGACGGTCTCCCCTCTCCCTCGTGGCTCGTCGATGCACACATCTCGCTGGAACGGACAGCGGCAGCAGTCGTTACGCACGCCCTGGATGCAACCCGCCGACGTTCTCCCCTCCCCCTCGTGGGGAGGGGCCGGGGGTGGGGGGCGCGCAGAACGTGCTCGACGCCGATGCAGCGGCGATCACGGTCGCGACAGCTCGGACGTGGCTCGCGCTGCATTACGACCCCCATCCGCCCCCTTCGGGGGCACCTTCCCCACAAGGGGGAAGGAAAGGTCTGCGCCGACGTCGCGCCTGGAACAGGCACCGGCAGCGACGTGTGAATCGACTAGCCCTCGTGGAGAGGGGTCGGGGGTGTGGGGCCCGCAGTACGTGCGCGACGCCGAGCCCGCGTGTCAGCCGCAAAGCCCTGCATCGACGGCGTGCTCGATCCTGTACGCCCCACACCCCCCGCCCCTCTCCGCGAGGGAGAGGGGAGCCGCCGATCGCTCGTCGTCGAGGCTGCGGCCCATCGAGGCCACGTCGTCCCGGGGAGCGCCCTCACCCGTCCTTCTTCGACACCTTCGCCTGCTCGAACGTCGCCATGTCCCCGTGGCAGGCGCAGGCGGCCTTGATCACGCCCATCGCCAGCGCCGCGCCGGAGCCTTCGCCGAGGCGCATGTTCATCGCCAGCAGCGGCGTCTTGCCGATGCGTTCCAGCGCCTCGCGGTGGGCGCCCTCGGCGGACAGGTGGCCGGCGACGCAGTGCTCCAGGGTGCGCGGGTCGAGCGCGTGCAGCACCGCCGCGGCTGCGGTGGCGACGTAGCCGTCGATGACGACCGGGACGCGTTCGGCGCGTGCCGCCAGGATGGCGCCGGCCATGGCGCAGATCTCGCGCCCGCCGAGCCGGCGCAGCACCTCGAGCGGATCGGCGAGCGCCGCGCCGTGCAGCGCGAGCGCGTCCTCGATCGCGGAAATCTTGCGCGCGAGGCCCGCGTCGTCGACGCCCGTGCCGCGGCCGACCCAGTGCGCCGGCTCGCCGCCCCACAGGGCGCAGTAGATCGCCGCCGCCGCCGTGGTGTTGCCGATGCCCATCTCGCCGATGCCGAGGAGGTCCGTGCCGCCGGCGATCGCCTCCATGCCGAAGGCCATGGTGGCCACCGCGTCCTTCTCGCCCATGGCCGGCTCGGCCGTGAAATCCTTGGTGGGGATGTCGATGGCGAGGTCGAAGACCTTGAAGCCGATGCCATGGGCGGCGCAGATCTGGTTGATCGCCGCCCCGCCGGCGGCGAAGTTCTCCAGCATCTGGCGGTTCACGGCGTCGGGGAAGGCGGAGACGCCGCGGGCGGTGACACCGTGGGCGCCGGCGAAGACCGCGACGAGCGGGCGCGCCACCGTCGGCTTCGGCTTGCCCTGCCAGGCCGCGAGCCACTCGGCGAGCCATTCCAGACGCCCGAGCGAGCCGGCCGGCTTCGTCAGCTCCGCGTCGCGGGCGCGCACGGCGGCGACCGCCGCCTCGTCCGGCCCCGGCATGGCGGCGACGAGCGCGCGGATGTCGTCGAAGGGCGTACCTTCGCGCAGGGCGGACGTGTCGGTCATGCTGGCCTCCGTGGCCGGTGGAACGGGCGCGAAGGACGGGGAGAGCCGCACGCGCCGGGTGAAACGAGTCGCGCCGCGACGTATAGAGGAGCGAGCCGCATCTTTGAAGGCGGCGCAAGGGCAAGGGCACGGGCGAGGGCACGGGCACCAGAACGGACGGAGCGCGCGAGGGCATGCATGGCACGGCGGACGATCGGCCGGCGGGACGCGAGGGGCCGGTGACCGGCCCGATCGCGGATGTCGCGCGGGCGCTGCGCTTCTACTCGCGCCTGCCCGTCCCGGCCCTGCCCTGGGAGACGGACCCGCACGCCCTGCCCGATTTCGCCCGCATGGCGCGCATGCTCCCCGTCGCCGGTGCGATCCTGGGTGCCCTCGGCGCGCTCGTTCTCGCCGGCGCGAGCCTCGCGGGCCTGCCGCCGCTGGTCGCCGCAGCGCTCGCCCTCGGCGCGCTCGCGGCGATGACCGGCGCGCTGCACGAGGACGGGCTCGCCGACGTCGCCGACGCCTTCGCCGGCGCGACGACCCGCGCGCGGCGCCTCGAGATCATGAAGGACAGCCGGGTCGGCGCCTTCGGCGCGACGGCGCTCGCGCTCGCGCTGATCCTGCGCGTCGGGGCGCTCGCGGCGCTCGTCGAGGGCGCGGGCGTACTCGGCGCCGCGGCGGCGCTGTGCGCGCTCTCGACGCTCTCGCGCACCGCGACGCTGGTGCCGCTCGCGCTCGCCGACCCCGCCCGCGCGGAGGGCGCCTCCGCCTCCGTCGGGCGTCTGCCGCGGGCGACGCTCTCGATCGCGGGCGGGATCGCCACCGGGATCGCCCTCGCCCTGGCGCTGGCCGGGGGGCTCCCGCTCGCCGGCATGCTCGGCGCGTGCCTCGCCACGGCGCTCGCCGGATGGGCGATCACCCGCTGGTCGGTGGCGAAGATCGGCGGCCAGACCGGGGACGTCGCCGGCGCCGCCCAGCAGGTCGCGGAGATCGCCGCCGCGCTCGCCCTCTTGATCGCGCTCGCGCGCTGACGAGATATGGACGCATGAGCACCATCTCCTCCCCCTGCATCAAGGTCTGCCTCATCGACGAGGAGACCGGCCTGTGCGAAGGCTGCGGGCGCACCCGCGCCGAGATCGCGACCTGGGGGCGGATGCCCGAGGACGAGCGACTGACGATCATGGCCGGGCTCGAGCGGCGCATGCGCCGCGCCTTCCTGGGCGAGGACGTCGCGGGGGACGAGGTCGGGGTCCGGGGCGAGGCCGGCTGATGCCCGGCGCGATCGGCCTCGCGCTGCTCGCCTTCGGGCTCGCCGCACTGGTCTGGACGCACGGGGAGCGGGCGATCCTGGGGCTGCCGCCGGAGGAGTTCGCGCGGCTCACAGCGCTCACCGCGCTGGTCCTGCTCATCTCCGGCTCGCTGTTCTCGCGCTATCGCGGGCGCTTCGCCGCCTTCGTCGGCCACCTCGTCTCCTGGGTGGTGATCTTCATCGGGCTGATCGTGCTCTACACGCACCGCGTCGAGCTCGAGGCGGTCGCGCTGCGGGTGATGGCGGAGCTGCGCCCGGGCGCGGCGGTCACAATCGCCCCGGGCGAGGTGAGCGTGCGGCGCGGCTTCGACGGCGCCTTCGTCGTGCGCGGGACCGCCAACGACACGGCGCTCGACTTCATCTTCGACACCGGCGCGAACGTGGTCGTGCTCACCGCGGACACCGCCGCGCGGCTCGGCTACGGCGCGGACGACCTCGCCTACCGCGTCCCCGTGCTCACCGCCAACGGCCGCACAATGGCCGCCCCGATCGTGCTCGACACGCTCGCGGTGGGCGACATCGTCGAGACCGGCGTGCGCGCGCTCGTCGCGCAGCCCGACGCGCTGCCGGGCAACCTGCTCGGCATGTCGTTCCTGGACCGGCTGGAATCCTACGAGGTGCGGCGTGACGAGCTGGTGCTGCGGGGGCGGGGGTGATCCGTATCGACGCTCCCATCGACGGCCTTGATTTTCATGATCCGAGCATGACATCATGGATATCAGGATCGAGAAGCTGAAGCCCAGTCTTGAAGGAGCATTCTGGTGACCCGGGTCCGCGAGCATGCCTATGCAATCGAGACGGTGGAGCTGGTGCGGGAGGACGCCCGGGTCCTGCAAGCCGGACACACCTTGATCGTCCACGCCGAAAGCAAGCGTGACCTCGCGCTGGCGCGCCGTGCGATCCAGGCGCTCGATGTGCGTACGGCGCCGGGGCGGGCGATGCGCCAGTCCGAGAGGATCGACCGGCTCGTCGATGCGCTCATCGACGACGAGCCGCTGTCGTCGATGCAGGCCGACATCGAGGCGGACAACGCAGCGCTGAGGGCGCGTTATCTCGAGAGGGTCCCCACCCTGACGGCTGCGGAGCTCCATCACGCCGCGGGAAGCGCGGCGACCAACCGGAGCGCGCTCGCCGCGGGATGGAAGAAGGAAGGTCGCGTCTTCGCGATCACCCACAAGGGTATCGACCGCTTTCCCGCCTTCCAGTTCGCGGAGGGGCGCCCCCGCCCCGCGATCCGTCGGGTGCTCGCGGCCCTGCCGGACGACATGGCGCCCTGGGAGATCGCGTTCTGGTTCGCGTCGGGGAACGGATGGCTCGCAGATGCCGCACCGCAGGACAGGCTCGACGACGTCGGCGCCGTCGTGGCGGCCGCGGAGCGCATGCGGGAGGGCACCATCGGGTGAGCGCGGTTCCCTCGCCGCCGGCCGATCTGCGGGCTCCCAATACCTCCACCCTGCCTGCCGGCAGCCGCCTGCACCGTATCCACGACTCGCGCTTCGGCGGAGCCGCCTTCAACCCCTGCCTCGGCCGCCCCACCCGCTTTGCGCCGATCGTCGACGCACAGGGGCGCTGCGTGCCGTCGCTCTACGCGGCGACGTCGCGCGAGGCTGCCATCTTCGAGACGGTTTTCCACGACGTCCCGATCGCGGCGCCGTTCAAGACGGTTCGGCTCGCGGACGTGCTGACGCGCAGCCACAGCCTGCTCGCCACGAGGCGGCCACTCGTGCTGGCCGAGCTGCGCGCTCCCGACCTCGTGAAGTGGGGCATGAGCCACCGCGAGCTCGTCTCGGCACCTGCGAGCGAGTACGAGCGAACCGCGCTCTGGGCGAAGGCTCTCCACGACCACTTTCCGAGGCTCGACGGGTTGGCGTGGACCTCCAACCGCTGCGATCCTGACAGCGCGATGCTCCTGTTCGGCGACCGAGTCGAGACACAGGCGCTGGAGTGCCTCGCCACGACCGAGGCCGGAGACGAGGTCGTGCTGGCAGCGGTGCGCGAAGCGGGGCTCCGCGCCGGGATCGTGCTCACGGTGTGACCGGAGCGGCCGCGCTCCCAGCGCCGCACTCTGCCCCGCGCCCCCCGGCTCCGGCGAAAGCCGGGCTTCCCCCGTCGTCGAAGGCGGGCTAAGACGCGGCCCGGAAGGGGGGCGCGCGGCGTCCCGAACGCGAGAGCCGAAGAGGTCGAACGATGGCGAAGATCAAGGTCGCGAACCCGGTGGTGGAGCTCGACGGCGACGAGATGACCCGGATCATCTGGGCCTTCATCAAGGAGAAGCTCATCCACCCCTATCTCGACATCGACCTCGAGTACTACGACCTCGGCGTCGAGCACCGCGACGCCACCGACGACCAGGTGACGATCGACGCCGCCAACGCCATCAAGAAGCACGGCGTCGGCGTGAAGTGCGCCACCATCACGCCCGACGAGCAGCGGGTCGAGGAGTTCGGCCTCAAGCAGATGTGGCGCTCGCCCAACGGCACGATCCGCAACATCCTCGGCGGCGTGATCTTCCGCGAGCCGATCATCGCCAAGAACGTGCCGCGCCTCGTGCCGGGCTGGACGCAGCCGATCATCGTCGGCCGCCACGCCTTCGGCGACCAGTACCGCGCCACCGACTTCAAGGTCCCCGGCCGGGGCCGCATGACCATCAAGTTCGAGGGCGAGGACGGCACCGTCATCGAGAAGGAGGTGTTCAACTTCCCCGGCGCCGGCGTCGCCATGGCGATGTACAACCTCGACGACTCGATCCGCGACTTCGCCCGTGCGTCGCTGAACTACGGGCTGAACCGCAAGTACCCGGTCTACCTGTCGACCAAGAACACCATCCTCAAGGCCTATGACGGGCGCTTCAAGGACCTGTTCCAGGAGGTCTACGAGAACGAGTTCGCGGATAAGTTCAAGGCGGCCGGGATCACCTACGAGCATCGCCTGATCGACGACATGGTCGCCTCGGCGCTGAAGTGGTCGGGCGGCTACGTCTGGGCCTGCAAGAACTACGACGGCGACGTGCAGTCCGACACGGTGGCCCAGGGCTTCGGCTCGCTCGGCCTGATGACCTCGGTGCTGATGACGCCCGACGGGAAGACCGTGGAGGCCGAGGCCGCCCACGGCACGGTGACGCGCCACTATCGCGAGCACCAGAAGGGCAAGGAGACCTCGACGAACTCGATCGCCTCGATCTTCGCCTGGACGCGCGGCCTCAAGCACCGCGCCAAGCTCGACGGCAACGCCGAGCTCGACCGCTTCGCCGATACGCTGGAGAAGGTCTGCATCGACACGGTCGAGGCCGGCCACATGACGAAGGACCTCGCCCTCCTCGTCGGCCCCGACCAGCGCTGGCTGACGACGACGGGCTTCCTCGACAAGGTCGACGAGAACCTGAAAAAGGCGATGGCGGCGGGCTGAACCCCGGTGCCCGCCGGCCCGGCCACGCTGGCCGGGCCGGCGCTTTTTCGTTCGCCGCCTCGGTTTCTCCCCGGATGACCTTGGAATCGACACGATCCGGGTGTATCTGAAGATCATCGAGTTTTAGGCCGGACGACTTGGCCAGGATGCGCACCGCCTCGAAACGGGTTCCGGTGCGTGGCTGACGACCTTCTCCGAGACATCGATATTCGTGGGCGCGCGTTCGCGCGTGTCCGACAACCCACGCATGCCTCGACAGGAGATCGCCATGCAGACCGGTACCGTGAAGTGGTTCAACGCGACCAAGGGCTACGGCTTCATTCAGCCCGACGAGGGCGGTGGCGACGTGTTCGTGCACATCTCCGCCGTGGAGCGCGCAGGTCTGCGCGGCCTCGACGAGGGCCAGAAGGTGTCCTTCGAGGTCGTCGCCGACCGCCGCACCGGCAAGTCCTCGGCGGACAAGCTCGCGGTGGCGTGAGCCGGCGCGGGGCCGCCTTCCGGCCGCCCGCCATCGATGAGAACGCGAGAAGGGCGCCGGCCGCGAGGCCAGGCGCCCTTTCTCTTGGCCGGTAGCCTTCGTGCCCGCGAGCATCCCTCGGACTTCAGTCCCGCAGAACGTCGTACTTCGCCTGCCGAGCCGGTGGCCACACGCGTGCCGCATGGACGAGCGCCAGGATCAAGACGACCCGCCCGTCGATCTCGTAGACGAGGCGATAGCTCGGATGCGGGAACGGCTCGCGCGTCCCCGGCAGGTGGCCGGCGTGCCCCAGCAAGGGCAGATCGGCTAACCGTGAGGCGGCGTCGGAGAACGTCTCGTCGAGCCCAGTGGCCGCTCTCGGCTTGTTTCGTGAGACGTAGCTCAGAATGTCGCGTCGATCCTGGACCGCTTCGGGTGCCCAGCGGACGATTACGTGAGATCGACAACGAGCCGGCGCCGTCGCTCGGCGAACTCGGCCCCGACATCCTCGTTGGAGATCACGTCACCCGCTCGGTAGGAAGCCATCGCGATCTCGACCTTGCGCCGCAGGAACGCCTCGTACGCGGGCGTCGGGGGCTCGCGCTCGCCGCGCTTCTCCGCGACGTAGCCGCGCACCAGCGCGCGCGGGACCTCGTTCGGGGGCACGTCGTCGATCGCTGCCGCGCCGAGAAAGGCGTCGCGCAGCTCCGGTTCGAGCTCGACCGCCAGAGTGGTCACAGCGTCCATCCCGGCCTCCTCGCGCATCCCGGCGAGGATACCGCGTCCCGGGCCCCCGGGACAGCGCCCCCGGGCGCCGGCGTCACCGCCGGCGCGGGCCGCCGGGGCGCGAGCCGCCCGGGCGCGGGCCGACGGGGCCACGGTCGTCCTTGTGACGGAACACGAGGCGGCCCTTGTCGAGGTCGTAGGGCGACATCTCGACGGTGACGCGATCTCCGGCGATGGTCTTGATGCGGAACTTGCGCATCTTGCCGGCGGTGTAGGCGATCACCTCGTGGCCGTTCTCGAGCTCGACCCGGAACTTCGCGTCGGGGAGAACCTCGGTCACGACGCCCTCGAAGGTAATCAGCTCCTCTTTCGCCATACGGTCATCCTTTGATCAGCGAAAACCACCGCCACGCCCCGCGGGCGGCGGTGCCGAATTTGCGCTCTGGCTTTAAACCCGCGGCCGCGCAAGGTCAAACGCCCGGGAGCGCGCGCTCCCGGGCGGACGAACGGCCGCGCGCCGATCGGGGCGCGCCTGTCTCGACCGTTCAGATGGTGCGCGATCCGGCGCTGCGCAAGGCGCCGGCGCCGCCCTGCGAGCGTGCAGGTTGATCGCCGGCGAAACCTTCTGCAATCTGCACGAACGACTCGGGGCGACGCACGCGGAGGGGGCGACGGGCATGGGTGATCTGGAGAGCGTGCTCAAGGAGAGCCATCGCGCGCGGTTGTTCCCGGTGCTCGCGGAGACCTCGAAGGAGGGCCGTGCGACCTCGATCCTCCTCGCCTGTCTCGTGAGCGTGCACGAGTTCGGCCGCGTCATGATGGCGAGCCTGGGCCAGCGCGTCGGCAGCCGCGCGCAGATCGCGGCCTATACCGAGGTGAGCTTCCCCATGGGGCACGGCGAAACGGCGGCCCGGCCCGACGGGATCCTCGTGCTGCGGGTCGGCTCGCGCCGCTGGACGGCGCTCGTCGAGGCGAAGGTCGGCGCTGCCGATCTCTCGCCGGCGCAGGTCGAGCTCTACTGCGAGGTGGCGCGGCGCTACGGCATCGACGCGGTCGTGACGCTTTCCAACGAGTTCGCCGCGCTGCCGTCGCATCATCCGGTCGCGCTGCCCCCGGCCGCGCTCAAGAGGGTCGAGCTGTACCACTGGTCGTGGATGAACGTGCTCACGCACGCGACGCTGCTGATCGACGGCGAGGACGTCGCGGATACCGACCAGGCCTTCATCCTCGCCGAGCTGGTACGCTTCCTCGCGCATCCGAGCACGGGCGTGAAGGGCTTCGACCGGATGCCGGCGTCCTGGCCGGACATCTGTTCGAAGGCGCAGGCGGGCGCCCCGATGTCGCCGGGCACGGAGGCGGTCCGCGAGACCGTCGGCGCCTGGCACCAGGAGGTGCGCGACCTCTCCCTCATCCTCAGCCGCCAGTTGACGACCGAGGTCGAGCCGGTCGTGCCGCGCACGCAGCGCGCGGACGCGCAGGCGCGCCTCAAGGCCGATGCCGAGCGGCTGTGCCAGGAGCATTGCCTCGCGGCCAGCCTGCGCGTGCCCGACGCGGCCGCGCCGATCGAGATCCGCGCCGATCTGCGGGCGCGTGCGATCGTCGTCTCGATGCGGGTGCGCGCGCCGGAGGACCGGCGGAGCAACCGGGCGCGGCTCGGCTGGCTGCTCAAGCAGCTCGAGACGAACGAGCCTGACGGCCTGCACGTGCGCCTGCACTACATCGGCCGCGCCCCCTCGCGGCAGGCATCGCTGGCGGAGGCGCGCGCCGACGCGGAGGAGATCGCCGGGGGGCGCGACGCGCCCGAGCTCGTGTCCATGGAGATCCTGCTCGTGCGCGATCTCGCGGCCCGATTCGCCCAGCGCAACAAGTTCATCTCCGAGCTCGAGGCCGCCGTGCCGAGCTTCTACGAGCGCGTGGGTCAGCACCTGAAGGGCTGGCAGCCCCGCGCGCCGCGCCTGCGAGAGGACCGTGCGGAGCCCGAGAGCGTCAGCGTCGAGGCGCTCGCCGAGGCGAGCGAGGGCGATGGCGGCGAGGACGGCGGGCCCGCGGACGGATGGCTCGTGCCCGTGCAGGAGTGAGGGTGTTCCGAAAGCGCGTCCGACGCTGCGGCTCGCCTCGCCGGGCGCGGCGGCCCGCCGGTCGAGCCCGCCAAGATCCATGGTCGCGAGGCTGGCAGGCCCGCGACGAGCCGAATGACGGAGGCACGACCGTGACGACCTCGAACCCACTGGACGGTCAAGACGACAGTCCATCGAAGCCCATAGTGGAGCCGAGCAGCGACGTGCGCCGTCCTGCGACGGGCGAGGCGGTCTCTCGGGAGACCCTGAACGAGAACCTCGCGGAAGCGCGAGCGATCGCGCGCTCCATCGCCACGCGCGGCGAAGCGAGCGTGGACTCCTTCCTCGCGGAGCGGCGCGCGGAGGCCCGGCGGGATCAAAGCGGGTCGGGCCGACAGGAGGCATGAGCCCAAGAGAAACGGCGGGCCCCATGGGACCCGCCGCGGTCTTCGTCGTCATCCAGCCGATCGTCGGCCGCGGCTCACTCGCCGCCGCCCAGCGTGTGCACGTAGACCGACAGCGCCTTCACGGTGGCGTCGTCGAGGCGCTCGCCGAAGTGCGGCATCATCCCGCCGCGGCCGTTGACGAGGCCCTCGAGGATCACCTCCCGCTCCGAGCCGTAGAGCCAGATGCCGTCGGTGAGGTTCGGGGCGCCGAGGTCGCGGATGCCCTCGCCGGTCTCGCCGTGGCAGGCGGCGCAGTTGGTGGCGAAGAGTTCTGCACCCTGCGTCGGATCGAAGCCGGCCGACGTCTCGAGGCCGGACAGCGACCGCACGTAGTCGGCGAGCACGATCGCGTCCTCGCGGCCGAACCAGCCCTCGCGGACGAAGGCGGGCATGTTGCCGAAGCGCGTCTCCATCGGCGTCGAGCGGATGCCGTAGGTGATCGTCTGGTGGATCGCGTCGAGCGAGCCGCCCCAGAGCCAATCGTCGTCCACGAGGTTGGGGAACCCCGTCGCCCCGCCGCCGCCGGCGCCGTGGCAGGCCGAGCAATTGTCGCCGAAGGCCGCACGCCCGTAGGCCTGGGCGAAGGCGAGGAGCTGCGGGTTCTCCTCGATCGAGGCGAGCTCGACGTCGCGCAGCGCCGCGATGTCCCCGCCGCGGGAGGCGTCGAGGCGCTCGAGGTCGTTCACCACCGCGGAGCGCGAGTTCCAGCCGAGGATGCCGCCCGTCGCCGACCCTACCAGCGGGATGGCCGGGTAGAGCAGCACGTAGATCGCCGAGAAAGCGATGGTGATGTAGAACAGCCACAGCCACCACCTCGGCAGCGGGTTGTTCAGCTCGGTGATGCCGTCCCACTCGTGACCCGTGGTCGAGACCCCGGTCACCTTGTCGATGTCCTGCTTGTTCTGGGCCATGACCTCAATCCTCTTCGATCGGCGTCCGCGCGGCCTTGTCGAAGGTCGAGCGGTTGGACGGCATGAGCGCGTAGGCGATGACGAGCAGGAACCCGAAGATGAAGATCAGGAGCCCGCCGGTCTGCGCGAAGGAGGCGAGAAGCGAATAGGTCTCCATGGCGGCCTCCTCAGCGCACGTTCGCCTGGCCGTCGTAGGTCGAGAAATCGACCAGCGTGCCCAGCGTCTGCAGGTAGGCGACGAGCGCGTCGCCCTCGGTGACGACCCCGTCGGTGCGGCCCGAGAAGGAACGCGCCTGCGCCTTCGGGTAGCGCTCGAGCAGGCCGGCCTGGTCGGGATCGTCCAGGGTGGCCTGGATGATCACGTCCGTGCGGGCGTTGGCGATCATCTCCTCGGTGTAGGGGACGCCCATCGCCGCCTGCACGGCGAGATCCGTGCCGATCGTGTCGAAGTCGAGCGGCGTCTCGAACAGGAAGGGGTAGCCCGGCATGATCGAGGCCGGCACGACGGAGCGCGGGTCGACCAGGTGCGCCACGTGCCAGGCGTCCGAGTACTTTCCGCCGACGCGCGCGAGGTCGGGCCCCGTGCGCTTCGAGCCCCATTGGAAGGGCTTGTCGTACATGGACTCGGCCGCGAGCGAGTAGTGGCCGTAGCGCTCCACCTCGTCGCGCAGCGGGCGCACCATCTGGCTGTGGCAGTTGTAGCAGCCCTCGCGGACGTAGATGTTGCGCCCGGCGAGCTCGAGGGGGCTGTAGGGCCGCATGCCCTCCACCTCCTCGATCGTGTTCTTGAGATAGAAGAGCGGGGCGATCTCGACGATGCCGCCGATGGCGACGACGCCGATGATGCCGGCCACCAGGACGACCGAGTTCTTCTCGAAGATCGCGTGCTTGTTCCAGAGAGACATTTTCCGCCCCTCCCCTTACTCGGCCGCGACGAGCGGCGACTTCGGCTCGGCCTCGGCGACCGGCTTCACCGCGCGAACGGTCATGACCAGGTTGTAGACCATGATGAGTGCGCCCGACAGGAACAAGACCCCGCCCAGGCCGCGGATCACGTAGTAGGGATGCATCGCCTCGGTGGTCTCGATGAACGAGTACTCGAGGAAGCCCAGCGCGGTGTACGCACGCCACATCAGGCCCTGCATGATGCCGGCGACCCACATGGACGAGATGTACAGCACGATGCCCAGCGTCGAGATCCAGAAGTGCCAGTTGACCAGCTTGAGCGAGTAGAGCCGCTCGCGGTTCCAGAGCCAGGGCACGAGGCAGTAGATGGCGCCGAAGGAGATGTACGCGACCCAGCCGAGCGCGCCCGAGTGCACGTGGCCGACGGTCCAGTCGGTGTAGTGCGACAGCGAGTTCACGACCTTGATCGACATCATCGGGCCCTCGAAGGTCGACATGCCGTAGAAGGCGATGGAGACGACCATCAGGCGCAGGACCGGGTCGGTCCGCAGCTTGTCCCAGGCGCCCGAGAGCGTCATCAGGCCGTTGATCATGCCGCCCCAGGAGGGCATCCACAGCATGATCGAGAAGACCATGCCGAGCGTCTGCGTCCAGTCCGGCAGGGCGGTGTAGTGGAGGTGGTGCGGGCCGGCCCAGATGTAGAGGAAGATCAGCGCCCAGAAGTGGATGATCGACAGGCGGTAGGAGTAGACCGGCCGCTCGGCCCTCTTCGGGACGAAGTAGTACATGATCGCCAGGAAGCCGGCGGTGAGGAAGAAGCCCACGGCGTTGTGGCCGTACCACCACTGCACCATCGCGTCCTGAACGCCCGACCAGACTTGGTAGGACTTCGACGAGAACAGAGACACCGGGATCACGGCGTTGTTGCCGAGATGCAGGATCGCGATCGTGACGATGAAGGCGAGGTAGAACCAGTTCGCCACGTAGATGTGCGGCTCCTTGCGCTTCCTGAGCGTGAGGAGGAACATCAGCAGGTAGGCGACCCACACGACCGTGAGGAACAGGTCGGCGTACCACTCCGGCTCGGCGTACTCCTTCGACTGCGTGATGCCGAGGAGGTAGCCCGTTCCGGCGATCAGGATGAAGAAGTTGTAGCCCAGCACCACGAACCAGGGCGTGATGTCGCCGGCGAGCCGTGCGCGGCTCGTGCGCTGCACGACGTAGAGCGAGGTCGCCAGCAGCACGTTGCCGCCGAACGCGAAGATCACCGCCGATGTGTGCAGCGGGCGCATGCGGCCGAAGTTGAGGAAGGCGAGATCGAAGTTCAGCGCCGGGAAGGCGAGCTGGAACGCGATCAGCACGCCGACGGTGAAGCCGGCGATGCCCCAGACCATGGCCGCGATGGTCGCGAACTTGACGGGACCCATGTTGTAGTTGGGCTTGCCGTCGATCTCCTGCGGCGGCAGCGTCGCGGGGCGATCGTTGTAGCGGTTCATGATCGCGAACACCGCCGCGACGGAGGCCGCCGCGAACAGGTAGGCGTGGAAGGCGTAGGCCGCTTCCCAGGCTTTGGCGGCGACGACGATGGAGAGGAGCGCGAGCGCCGCGAACGCGAGCGCGCTCCCCCCTTCGCCGAGCGTCATCCTCTTGCCTGGAGCGACCGGCGATGCGCCGATGGAGGCCATGGGAAATCCCCTCGAGATGCTGCCGTGACTGACACGCGCCCGGACGAGGTGGTCCGGGCCTTGCGGGAACCATTGTTGGAACGGCCCCGATCGGGCCTTGATCTCGGTCAATGAGAGGGCATTCTCGGCCGGGAAATGCGTAGCGGAAGGGAACCAATCGCGATGATGCCGAAGCCGCCGGCCTTTGCCGTCCCCGCCGCCGTCCTGGTCGCGGCGCTCTGCGCGTCCGCGCCGGCGCGCGCGCAGGCGCCGATCGCGGTCGTCGCCCCGCAGAGCGGGCCGCTCGCCGCCTTCGGCGCCATGCTGGAGACGGGCGCCGCCCGCGCGGCGGAGGCCATCAACGCGCGCGGCGGCATCCGCGGCGAGCCGGTGGAGATCATCGTGCGAGACGACATCGGCGACCCCACCCGGGCGCGCACGGTGGCGGGCGCGCTCGTCGCCGAGGTTCCCGACCTCGTCGCGGTGATCGGCCACGTCACCGCCGGCCCCTCGCTCGAGGCGGCGCCGATCTATGCGCAGGCCGGGGTGCCGATGATCACCCCCGCGGTCGGCGAGCCCCGACTCACCGAGGGCGCGGCCTGGAACGTGCTGCGCCTCGCGCCCTCCGATTCGGCGCAAGGCACGCTCGCCGCCCGGCACGTCGCGGCGCGAGACCCGGATGCGCGCGTCGCGATCGTCCACGACAAGACCGGCTTCGGGAAGGGCGTCGCCGACACCACCCGTGCCGCCCTCGACACAGCCGGCATCGTCGACGTGTTCTACGAGGGGCTGGACGCCGGCGAGCCGTCCTATCGCGGGCTCGCCGAGCGCATCGCCGCGGCCGAGCCGGACTTCGTCTATTTCGGCGGGCTCGCGCCCGAGGCCGCGCTGCTGCTGCGCGACCTGCGCGCCGCGGGCTCGCGGGCGGTGCTGGTCGCGACCGACGCCATCGTCTCCCCCGTCTTCGCGGATCTCGACCCGGCGCTCGCCGCGGGCACCTTGATGACGGCCGCCGGCGATACCGCCGGCAACGCGGCCGCGACGACGATCGCCGGGGCGATACTCGCCGAGGCGGCGGCGGCCGCGCAGGCGAGCGAGGGCACCGCAGAGGAGACCGAGGCGTCGGCCGCGGTCGTCTCTGCGCCGAGCGTCGTGCCCATCCTCGCCGCGGAGGACGTCATCGAGACGCTCCACCCGATGGCGCTGCGCGCCTACGCGGCGGTCGAGGCGATCGCCGCGGCGGCGAACGCGGTCGGCCCCGCCGAGGGCGAGGCGATCGCCGCGCGCCTGCGCGAGGCACCGGTCGACACCGCGCTCGGCCCCGTGCGCTTCGACGCGGCGGGCGAGGTCGACCTCGAGCTGCTCGCCGTGCACGAATGGCGGCCGGGGCCCCTGGGACGGCTGGACTATGCCGGGAACGTGGTGGAGGCGGAGCGCTGACCCGCGTGTCGGCCGACGCTGGGGGCACGCTGAATGTCATTGATCGCTTGCATCCTGTGATGTAAGCTATCGCTTACTTCTAGGGATGGAAGCGATCGCTCGCATGGATGCGCGGCCATGAACGTACCGCTCCGCACCCCGGCGGATGTCGGCGCGCTGATTCGCGCCCGGCGTCGTGCCGCGGGCCTCGACCAGGCGACGCTCGCCGCGCGCGTCGGCGTGAGCCGGCTGTGGCTCGGCGAGGTCGAGCGCGGCAAGCCGGGGGCGAGCCTCGGGCTCGTGCTGCGCGTGCTCGCCGCGCTGGATGTCGCGCTGACGGCGCCGGACGCGCGCGGCGGCGGCACCGACGCGGCGCGCGAGCCGGTGACGGCGCCCGACATCGACGCCATCATCACCCGCGCCCGGGGCCGCGGCCCGTGAGCGAGCTCGTCGTCCTCATGGACGGCCGCGAGGCGGGCGTGGTGCGGCAGGCACGCGGACGGCTGACGTTCGGCTACGCCGCGAGCTGGCGCGAGGCCCCGGGGGCCTACCCGCTCTCGCTCTCGATGCCGCTCGCCGCCGCGGAACATCCGCATGCGGCGATCGACTCGTTCATCTGGGGGCTGCTGCCCGACAACGAGCGCGTGCTCGCCGCCTGGGGGCGGCGCTTCCAGGTCTCTGCCCGCAACGCCTTCGCCCTCGTCGGGCAGGTCGGCGAGGACTGCCCGGGCGCCGTGCAGTTCGTGCGGCCGGAGCGCCTGGAGGCGGCGACCCGAAAGGGGCCGGCGGAGGTCGCGTGGCTGAGCGAGGCGGAGGTCGCCGAGCGCCTGCGCCGCCTGCGCGCGGACATCTCGGCTTGGCGCGCCCCCGGTGACATCGGGCAGTTCTCGCTCGCCGGCGCGCAACCCAAGACGGCGTTGCTCCGCGACGGGAGTCGCTGGGGCGTCCCGCAGGGGCGCACGCCCACGACGCACATCCTCAAGCCTCCCACGCCCGACCTCGACGGGCATGCGGAGAACGAGCATCTCTGCCTGCGCCTCGCCCGCGCGCTCGGCCTCCCGACCGCGACCTCTGAGGTGATGCGGTTCGAGGACGTGACGGCGATCGTGCTGGAGCGATACGACCGGGTGCGAACCGCAGACCTCGCAGCAGCGGAAGAGGCGCGGGTTGCCGCAAATGCGGCCAAGGCCGCGATGCACGCGGCTTCGGACGACGCGCGCACGAGCGCCCTCGCCGCTGCGGTTTCCGCAGCGGAACTTGCGGAAGCAATAGAGGCGGCACGCGTCATGCGTATGTTCTCCGAGACGACCCTCGTGTTCCGCGCTCATCAGGAGGACCTGTGCCAAGCGCTGGGTAGCCACCCGGCGCGCAAGTACCAGCGCGACGGGGGGCCGGGGCCGATCGACATCGTCCGGCTGCTGCGCGCCGTCGCGGATCCCCGCATGCGTCGAAGCCGCACCAAGGACGAGCCCGACGATCGCAGGGACGATCCCGACGACGAGCAGACCTTCATCGACGCGCTGGTCTACAATTGGATCATCGGAGGGACCGACGCGCATGCCAAAAACTACGCCGTCATCCTCGGCGCGGGCGGGCTGGTGCGCCTCGCTCCGCTCTACGACGTGGCGAGCATCCTCCCCTACTCGGACGTCGACGCCGACCGGATCAAGCTCGCGATGAAGATCGGCGACACCTACCGGATGCGCGACGTCGGCTGGCGGCAGTGGACTGCGCTCGCTGCGACGCTGGGAGCCGATGCCGAGCGAATCGTCGCGCGCGCCCGAGCGATGGCCCGGGAGTTGCCCGACCGCCTGTCGGACGAGATCGCGGCATTTCGCGCTGCGGGCGGCGTGCACCCGATCGTGCCGCGGCTCGAGGCGGCCCTCGTCGAGAGGGCACGGCGCCTCGCGGGAGGATGAGCCCTCCTTCCGCCTCGCTCACGCCCTCCGGTAGAACAGCACCCGCCCCCGCGGCTCCAGCTGCGCCAGCACGTCGAAATCACCGACGTTGGCGGTGATGACCGTCAGCCCGTGCTTGAGCGCCTGCACGAAGAGAACGCAATCGTGCAGGGCGCGCAGCCGGCCGTCGCGGGCGTAGCCCTGCACACGGCAGACGACGCCGGCGAGAAGGGCGGCGCGGCCGAGAATGTCGGCGTCCGGGACGTGGAGGCGGTGGCTGTCGAAGTCCTCGAGCCGCGCTCTGATCGCCTCGATCGCCTTCGAGGATCTCGGGTCGGCGGGATCGAGCGCTCCGATCGCATGCAAGAGTTCCTGCATGGCGACCGTCGAGTGGTGGAGGCGTCCGCCGCGAAGGAGGTCCTTCATCTCGTCCGGGACGACGCCGCGCATCTGATCCACGTAGACGCAGGTGTCGAGCAGAAGGGGTCCAGCCTCGATGCCCGGCCGCAAGAAGGCGAGCTCGACGTCGGGCCGGCGCGCCCGCGTCCCGCCGCGCCGGCGCAGCCGGCGCAGGGCACGATCCAGGTCGAAGGTGGACATGTCACGAGAGGTCCAGATCGATGTCCGGATCGAGCGTGCCGCGGGACGCCTGAAAATCGAGCAGCCAATCCGCGTCCCACGCGACATGAGCGAGCGCGAAGGTCAACAGCTCCGATCCGTCCGTGATGCCGGTCAGCCGCCGGACCGTGGCCAGCAGCTTGGCGTCGACGTCGATGCGCAGCGCCTCGGGCACGCCGCCGAAATGGCCGGCCTCCCTGGCGGTCCGCAGCACGACGGGCACACGCGGCGCGAGCACCGGCTCGTCCTCGAACGCCGCGTTCTCCTCGAAGCCCGGGGGGCGCCCGCTCGTCATCACCCGTCTCGCAAGCTGCATCTACGTTCGGCGAGCAACATAGCGCCCCGGGACCCTCCCCGCAAGCGCGATGCGGATCAGAACGCGTACAGCCCCACCGCGAACCACGCCCAATGCGCGATCAGCACGGCCATCCCCACCACGAAGATGGGCCCGCGCTTGCGCAGGTCGTTCGAGGTCACGAACACGGCCGCATGCGCAATGCGCGCCGCGACGAAGGCCCAGGCGAGGACGAGGTCGACGAGGCCCCCCTCCCCCGTCACGAGCAGGAGCGCGACGAGGACGTAGAACAGGACCGGCAGCTCCAGCTGGTTCTGGAAGCAGTTGCCGATCTGGAGAATGCGCTTGGGCCAGTGCGGCTCGCGTAGCGCAATGTCGCGCATCTTCACCTCGCCGCGGCCCACCGCGGCGAACCGCATCCGCCCGCCCCAGACGAGGAGCCCGAAGGTCATCGCCACGAGGACCAGCACGGGCGCGATCAGCGCGCCCGTGGAGACGGGCTCGCCGATCATGTGCGCGAGGGGTAGTTCGGGCTCTCGCGCGTGATCGCCACGTCGTGGACGTGGCTCTCGCGCAGCCCGGCATTGGTGATGCGCACGAACTCAGCGCGCGCCGCGAAGTCCTCCAGCGTGCGGGCGCCGGTATAGCCCATGGCCGCGCGCAGGCCGCCGGCGAGCTGGTGGACCACCGCGTAGACCGGCCCCTTGTAGGGCACCTGACCCTCGATGCCCTCGGGCACGAGCTTCATCTGGTCCTTGATGTCCTGCTGGAAGTAGCGGTCCGCCGAGCCGCGCGCCATGGCACCGACCGAGCCCATGCCGCGATAGGCCTTGTAGGAACGGCCCTGGTAGAGGAACACCTCCCCGGGCGCCTCCTCGGTGCCTGCGAGCAGCGAGCCGACCATCACGGTGGAGGCGCCCGCCGCCAGCGCCTTGGCGACGTCTCCGGAGAACTTGATGCCGCCGTCGGCGATGACGGGCGTCCTGGTGCTCTCGGCGGCGCGCACCGCGTCCATCACCGCCGTGAGCTGGGGCACGCCGACGCCCGCGACGATGCGCGTCGTGCAGATCGAGCCCGGCCCGATGCCGACCTTCACCGCGTCTGCGCCCGCGTCGATCAGGGCGCGCGCGCCGTCGTAGGTCGCCACGTTGCCGGCGATGACCTGGACGTGGTTCGAGAGCGTCTTCACCCGCGAGACGGAGGCGAGCACGCCCGCCGAGTGGCCGTGGGCGGTGTCGACCACGATGACGTCGCAGCCCGCCTCGACGAGCCGCTCGGAGCGCTCGAAGCCGGCGTCGCCCGTCGTCGTCGCCGCCGCGCAGAGGAGGCGCCCCTGCGCGTCCTTCGCGGCGTCGGGGAAGGCGACCTGCTTCTCGATGTCTTTGACCGTGATCAGCCCGGTGCAGCGATAATGGTCGTCGACGACGAGCAGCTTCTCGATGCGGAACTGGTGCAGCAGCCGGCGCGCCTCGTCCTGGGAGACGTCCTCGCGGACGGTGATCAGCCGGTCCTTCGTCATCAGCTCGGAGACCGGCTGGTCCATGCGGTCGGCGAATCGCACGTCCCGGTTCGTGAGGATGCCGACGAGCTTACCCTTGCGGCCGGAGGGGCCACGCTCCACCACCGGGATGCCGGAGATGTGGTTGCGCTTCATCAGCTCGAGCGCGTCCGCCAGCGTCTCGTCGGGGTGGATGGTGATCGGGTCCATCACCATGCCCGATTCGTACTTCTTGACGAGACGGACCTGCTTGGCCTGCTCGTCGGGCTCGAGGTTGCGGTGGATGACGCCGATACCGCCCATCTGGGCCATGGCGATCGCCATCCGGCCCTCGGTGACCGTGTCCATCGCCGAGGCGACGATCGGCAGGTTGAGGCGAATCTGGCTGGTGAGCCGGGTGCGCACGTCCACCTGGGAGGGCAGCACCTCGGAATGGGCTGGGCGCAGCAGGACGTCGTCGAAGGTCAGGCCCTCGGTCAGTCGGTCTTCGATCAATCGGGCCATGGATCCAACTCCCTCGCGGCGGGAACGGCAGCGCGGCGCGTCGCGCGCCCGCGGCCCTGAGTTGGCGTGGGTCCGTATCACGCCGATGACGGCCGGTCGAGAGGCTCTCGCGCCGCAGCACGGCATGGCGTGTGGAACGAAGAAGAGTGCCGCCCCGCCGTGCGCGAGACCGGCCGAGGACGGCCGGCGTCGCCGGCTTGCCGCGGAGACCGGCAGGCTCTACGTCGGTGCGATGGACACCGAGCCGCACGAGCCGCCCGAGGCCGGGCGGCGCAAGACCTATCACCACGGCAACCTGCGCGAGGCGCTGGTCGAGGCCGCGCGGGTGCTCATCGAGGAGAAGGGCCCGCTCGGCTTCACCATGGCGGAGGCGGCGCGCGCGGCGGGGGTGAGCCCGGCGGCGCCATACCGGCATTTCGCCGGGCGCGAGGAGCTGATCGAGGCGGTGGCGCTCCAGGGCTTCACCCTCTTCGCCGAGCGGCTCGAGCGCGCCACCGAGGGCGGCGAGAGCGCCCCGCTGAAGGCCTTCACGGCGGCGGGTAACGCCTATCTCGACTTCGCGCGGGCGAACCCGGGCTACTACATCGCCATGTTCGAATCGGGCGTCGCGATCTCCGCCAATGCCCAGCTGAACCGAATGGCGGACCGGGCGATGGCCGTCCTGCGCCTGTCGGCCGAGCGGCTCTCCGCGCATCTGCCCGCGGCGAAGCGCCCGCCGGCGGGCATGGTCGCGAACCACATCTGGGCCTTCAGCCACGGCGTCGTCGAGCTGTTCGGACGAGGCCGCCCGGGATCACGCGCGCCCTACTCCGCCGAGGAGATGCTGGAGAGCGGCACCGCCATCTACCTGCGCGGCCTCGGCCTCATTCCCTGACCGTCGCGGTCCTCCACGAAGTTCGCGCCTCCCGGCTTGACAGTTCGCGGGCCCGCGTCCATTTATGTGAATGTGAATAACATTCACATCGAAAGGTGCGCTATGCAGACCACGACCATGAGCATGAGCTCGGCGACGGATTGGATCGTCCGCTGTCGCGACTGGCTCGACGAACGCGGAAAAGGCGCCTGGATCGCCGCCATCGTGGCGGGGTTCATCGTCTTCTGGCCCATCGGCCTGGGCCTTCTTCTCTACATGATCGGGAGCAAGCGGATGGCATGCAAGGGCTGGGGCCGGCGGAACCGGCACGCGGTGTCTGGCGCGACGGGCAACGCCGCCTTCGACAGCTATCGCGCCGAGACCCTCAAGCGCCTCGAGGAGGAGCGCGACGCGTTCATGTCGTTCCTCGACGAGCTGCGCCAGGCCAAGGACCGCGCCGAGTTCGATCAGTTCATGGCGCGCCGCAACGGCGGCGGCAACGCCGCCTGACGATCGGTCTGCCGGTGAAGAATGGAAGAAGGGGCCGCCCGCTCCCGCGGACGGCCCCTCCTCGTTTCCGTGCACGATCGAACCGTGCGCGACCTCAGAAGTCCATGTCCGGCGCGCCGCCGGGGGCCGGGGCGGCCTTCTTGGGCTTCTCGGCGATCATCGCCTCGGTGGTGACGAGGAGGCCGGCCACGGAGGCGGCGTCCTGCAGCGCCGTGCGCACGACCTTCGCCGGGTCGATCACGCCGAAGGAGAACATGTCGCCGTAGGCGCTCGTCTGGGCGTTGAAGCCGAAGCCGTAGTCCGCGTTCTCCAGCACCTTGCCGACGATGACAGAGCCGTCCTCGCCCGCGTTGAGCGCGATCTGGCGGGCCGGTGCCTGGATCGCGCGGCGCACGATCTCGATGCCGGTCTTCTGGTCGTCGTTGGCGGGCGTGAGGCTCGCCAGCGCCTTGACTGCGCGCAGCAGCGCGACGCCGCCGCCCGGAAGGATGCCCTCCTCGACCGCGGCCTTGGTGGCGTGCATCGCATCGTCGACGCGATCCTTGCGCTCCTTCACCTCGACCTCGGTCGCGCCGCCGACGCGGATCACCGCGACGCCGCCGGCGAGCTTGGCGAGACGCTCCTGGAGCTTCTCGCGGTCGTAGTCCGAGGTGGTCTCCTCGATCTGCGCCTTGATCTGCGTGACGCGCGCCTCGATGTCGGCCTTGGAGCCGGCCCCGTCGACGATGGTGGTGTTCTCCTTCTCGATCACGACCTTCTTGGCGCGGCCGAGCATGTTCAGCGTGACGCTCTCGAGCTTGATGCCGAGGTCCTCGCTGATCGCCGTGCCGCCGGTGAGGATGGCGATGTCCTGGAGCATGGCCTTGCGGCGATCACCGAAGCCCGGCGCCTTGACGGCCGCGATCTTGAGGCCGCCGCGCAGCTTGTTGACCACGAGCGTGGCGAGCGCCTCGCCCTCGACGTCCTCGGCGATGATGACGAGCGGCTTGCCCGACTGGACGACCGCCTCGAGGACCGGGAGCAGCTCCTGGAGATTCGAGAGCTTCTTCTCGTGGATGAGGACGTAGGCGTCCTCGAGCTCGACGCGCATCTTCTCGGCGTTGGTGACGAAGTAGGGCGAGAGGTAGCCGCGGTCGAACTGCATGCCCTCGACGATGTCGAGCTCGGTCTCGAGGCTCTTGGCCTCTTCCACCGTGATCACGCCCTCGTTGCCGACCTTGGCCATGGCTTCCGCGAGGAAGCGGCCGATCTCGGCGTCGCCGTTGGCCGAGATCGTGCCGACCTGGGCGATCTCGTCGTTGTTGGCGATCTTGCGGGCGTTCTTCTTGAGGTCGGCCACGATCGCCTCGACGGCCATGTCGATGCCGCGCTTGAGGTCCATCGGGTTCATGCCGGCGGCGACGGACTTGGCACCCTCCTTCACGATGGCCTGGGCGAGCACGGTCGCGGTCGTGGTGCCGTCACCGGCGAGGTCGTTGGTCTTGGACGCGACCTCGCGCACCATCTGGGCGCCCATGTTCTCGAACTTGTCGGAAAGCTCGATCTCCTTGGCGACGGTGACGCCGTCCTTGGTGATCCTGGGCGCGCCGAACGACTTCTCGATCACGACGTTGCGGCCCTTCGGGCCGAGCGTGACCTTCACCGCGTCGGCGAGGATGTCGACGCCGCGCAGCATCTTCTCGCGCGCGTCGGCGGAAAACTTGACGTCCTTGGCAGCCATTTGTCGTCACTCCGAAAGAGACATGACGTTGATGTTCGGGGGGATCAGGCGGCCTTGCGCGCCGCCTCGGCGGCGTCGAGCACGCCCATGATGTCGGACTCCTTCATGATCAGGAGGTCCTCGCCGTCGATGCGCACCTCGGTGCCCGACCACTTGCCGAAGAGCACGCGGTCGCCGGCCTTCACCTCGAGCGCGACCAGCTCGCCCTTCTCGTCGCGGGCGCCCGGGCCGACCGCCACCACCTCGCCCTGCTGGGGCTTCTCCTTGGCGGTGTCGGGGATGATGATGCCGCCGGCCGTCTTGGTGTCGGCCTCGATGCGGCGAACGACCACCCGGTCGTGCAGGGGACGGAACTTCATGGCTTCTCAGTCTCCGAATGATGCGAGATCGTCATGATCCTCACGCGGCGGGTGCGCGCGGATGTCGCGCCGCCCCCGCCCGAGCGCGGAGGTAATTCGGCCACGGCCGCGCTTCAAGAGGGGGTCGCGAAAATTTTGGCACTCGCTTGTCCGGAGTGCTAGCAGAGCACTCTCGCAACGTGGCAGCACTCGAGAACTAACGCTGCCAATATATTGAGATCGCATGGCAATTCTTTTTTGCGGCTTGCAACCGCCGCCCTCTGTGGCATCATCGACGGGCCGGCGTTCGCGTCGGGAGTGCCACCTGGGCGAGCCGGCGAGTGCCGTCACACGCTCGGAGGCCCCCGCATGGCGTCGACCGCGTTCGCGAAGCAGCTCGAAGGCTACGGCCTGACCACGGCCCACATCCTGTATCGCCTGCCCGACCATCCCGGCATCCTCCAGACCTACGTCTGGCAGGACTGGGACCTCGCCCCGACCTTCCCGGAGCTCAACGATTTCCTCGCCTTCTGGCGGCGCGAGCTCGAGGGTCCGCTCCACTCGGTGACGGTGGCGCACCAGGCGCTGATCCGCCCCGCGGAGTTCAAGGCGGTGGGGGGGATCGTGACGCTGCATTGACAGGCTGGCGTGCGGGCGGGCGCACTCCTATCTGAGGGGCGCTCGAACTCGCACCCCCGGCCGGTCCCGTGCAGCGCACCTCAGAGATCCTCGAGCGCCTCGTCGAGAACGAGACGTCCGAGACGCTCACCCTAGGCGAGATCGTCACGCGGCTGCGGGCGCGCTCCTTCGGCGTGCTGCTGATCCTGTTCGCGGCGCCGATGCTGATCCCGACGCCGCCGGGCTTCTCCACCCTGGCGGCGGCGCTGATCGTGCTCGTGGCCCTCCAGTTCCTGGCGCTGCGGCGATCGCTGTGGATGCCGCGCCGGCTCGCGCGCCGGACGGTGCGTACCGCCTTCCTCCAGCGGGTCGTCGCCTGGACGACACCGAAGCTGCGGCGGATCGAGCGCTGGTCGCGCCCGCGGGCGATCTCCTTCACGCGTCTGCGCGCCCGCCGACCGCTCGGCGTGCTGATCCTCGTCCTCGCCGCGATCATGGCGCTGCCGATCCCCGTGGTCGGCAACACGCCGCCGGCGATCGCGATCGTGCTGATGGGTTTCGGCATGATCGAGCGCGACGGCGCCTTCGTCGGCGCGGGCGTGACGGTGGGCCTCCTGGCGATCGGCCTGATCGCCGGCCTGGGGCTCGGCCTCACCGCTGCCTTCGAGGCCTTCGTCCCCGCGAGCTGGCTCGCCGCCCGCCCGTTCTAGCCACCCTGCCTCCCCCGCGGGGGCCGCGGAGGGGAGGTGGCGGTCGGCGCCCTTGATCGACGACGGTCCGTCCCGAGCCGCCCCGACTGTTGCCCCAGCCCGCTCCCGTCGCCTATCACGGTCGAGGACACCCCTTCCGCCCCTCGCGCGTTGAGAGGTCATGACTTCGTTCCCCCATCCCCTCCTCGTCGCCGACGTCGGCGGCACGAACGCCCGCTTCTCGCTCGCCGAGGCGCCGGGCGCGCCGCTCGTTCCCGTGTGCCGGCTGCGCACGAAGGAGACGCCGACCGCGTGGGAGGCGGTGGAGCAGGCGATCGCGGCGACGCCCTCGGGGGCGCGGAGCCTCGTCCTGTGTGCGGCCGGGCCGGTGCTCGGTCGCGAGGCGCGGCTGACGAACGCGCAGTGGACCTTCGACGGCGCGGATCTCGCGCGCCATTTCGGCCTCGCTCAAGGGTTGCTTCTGAACGACTTCGAGGCGGCCGCTCTGGCGCTCGCCGTGCTCGAGCCGCAGGACGCGATCCCGATCGGGCCGCCCGTCCCGCCCGGCGGCGGCCCCAAGCTCGTGCTGGGGCCGGGGACGGGGCTCGGCATGGCCGCGCTCGTCACCGTCGCCGGGCGCGCCGCGCCGCTGCCGGGAGAGGCGGGGCACGTCGGCTTCGGGCCGCTCGACGAGGAGGACTACCGCGTCTTCCCGCGACTCGAGCGGCATTTCGGCCGCATCACCTCCGAGGCGATCCTCTCCGGGCCGGGGCTGGTGCGTCTGCACAAGGCGATGGCGCCGGACTTCGGGCTCGACCCGGCCGCCGTCGAGAGCGACCCGCCTCGCGTCGCCGCCCAGGCGGTCTCCGGAGAGAGCGCGCACGCCCGCGCCACGGTCGCGGCCTTCCTCAAGCATCTCGCGCGATTCGCGGGCGACATGGGCATCGTCTTCTCGGCGACGGGCGGCGTCGTGATCCGCGGCGGCGTGATCGCCTCGCTGGCGCCGCTGATCGACGAGGCGCGCTTCCGGGCGCTGTTCGACGACAAGGCGCCGGTCGAGGCCCTCGCCCGCGCCGTGCCCCTGATGCGCCTGCCCTCCGACGACGTCATCCTGCGCGCCATGGCCGCCGTGGGGGCGCAGCCGGACCGCTTCGTCATCGACTACGCGTCGCGCCTCTGGCGGATCTGACCGGCTCCCCTCGCTCGGGCGGAGACGAGTTTCTTCTTGACATGCGAGAGTCTTCGCACCCCCGGAACGACTCGCGGCGAATCACGTTCGAGTCGCCTGGCGAGTCGATCGACTCCGCGCCCGAGTCGTCTCGACTCGCGAATGCGGGTCGAGATCTGGAGATCACCTCATGGCCGCGCGCGCGATCTGGAAAGGTTACTTGAAGCTTTCGCTTGTTTCCTGCGCCGTGGCGCTCTTCCCCGCGGCGACGTCGTCCTCGAAGGTGCGCTTCAACACCCTGAACCGCGAGACCGGCAATCGCGTGAAGCGGGTCTACGTCGATGCCGAGACCGGCGACCCGGTGGAGCCCGAGGATCAGGTCAAGGGCTACAAGGTCGGCAAGAACGCGTACGTCCAGGTCGAGGACGAGGAGATCGACGCCCTCAAGCTCGAGTCGACGCACACGATCGACATCGAGACCTTCGTTCCGCGCGAGGAGGTGGACGAGCGCTACCTCGACAGCCCCTACTACCTCGTCCCCGACGACAAGGTGGCGCAGGAGGCCTTCGCCGTGATCCGCGATGCCGTCCGCGAGAAGGGCATGGTCGCGATCGGGCGGATCGTGATGGCGCGGCGCGAGCGGTTGATCCTGCTCGAGGCCCTGGACGACGGGCTGATGGGCACGACGTTGCACTACGCCTACGAGATCCGCGGCGAGGAGGAGGTGTTCGAGGACATTCCGGACGTCGACTATCCCGACGAGGTCAAGGACCTCGCGCTCCACATCGTCGAGACCAAGACCGGGCATTTCGAGCCCGAGACCTTCGAGGATCGCTACGAGAACGCGCTCGTCGAGATGATCCGCGCCAAGCAGGCGGGCGCCGCCGACGCGCCGCGGCCGAAGGCACAGCCGCCCTCGAACGTCGTCAACCTGATGGACGCGCTCAAGCGCTCGCTCGCGGCGGAGGAGGACGGCGAACCCACGCGGAAGGGTTCGCCGGGGCGGACGAAGGCGACGGCGCCCAAGGCGTCGGCCTCGAAGGCTTCCTCCAAGGCTTCCTCCAAGGCTTCGACGTCCAAGGCTTCGACGTCCAAGGCTTCGACGTCCAAGGCCTCGACGTCCAAGGCTTCTGCCTCGAAGGCTTCGGCCTCGAAGGCGAGCGCCTCGGGCGAGACGCAGGGCGCCCGCACCTCGGCGCGCAAGCCGGCGGCGAAGCAGCGCAAGGCGAGCTGAGCGGGGGGCCCCGATGGCACGCCGCATCGCCGAGGCCGCTCGCGAAGCCATTCGCGTCGGCGACGATCCACTCGGGCGCTATCGCGACAAGCGCGACTTCGCCGCTACGCCGGAGCCGAGCGGCCGCGCCGCCGCCCGCAGCGGGCGCGCGGGGCTGCGCTTCTGCGTGCAGAAGCACGCGGCACGACGGCTGCACTACGACCTGCGGCTCGAGCTCGACGGCGTGCTGCTCTCCTGGGCGGTGACCCGCGGCCCGAGCCTCGTCGCCGGCGACAGACGCCTCGCCGTCCGCACCGAGGACCACCCGCTCGACTACCTCACCTTCGAGGGCCTGATCCCGGAGGGCTCCTACGGCGGCGGCGCGATGATCGTATGGGACGAGGGCGTCTGGGAGCCGGAGGGCGACCCGCGGGCCGGCATGGAGCGCGGGCGCCTCACCTTCACGCTTCGCGGCGCGCGGCTCGGCGGGCGCTGGCATCTGGTGCGCACCGGCGCGGGCAAGGAGCGCCGCGCGAGCTCGAAGGAGAACTGGCTCCTGATCAAGTCCGACGACGAGGCCGCCCGCCCCGCGGGGACGGGCGACATCCTGGCCGAGGAGGAGACCTCGGTCGTCTCGGGGCGCACCATCGCCGACCTGAAGGCCGGCGACGTGCGCCGCGCCGACTGGGACACGAAGCTCGCGGACCCGAAGGCGAAGCCTACGGCGAAGAAGCCTCCGGTGCGCGAGACCTCCGGCCGGTCGCCCACGCGGACGGCGCCGCCCTCCCACGCCGACCTCCCCGGCGCGAAGCCGGGCGCGCTCCCCGTCTTCGTCCCGCCCTGCCTCGCGACCCTCTCCGAGAAGGCGCCCTCTGGCGCGCAATGGCTCCACGAGATCAAGTTCGACGGCTACCGCCTCCAGGCCCGCATCGAACGGGAGGAGGTCGCGCTCCTCACCCGCAAGGGCCTCGACTGGACGCGGAGATTCGGCCCGCTCGCGGAAGCGCTGGCGGGGCTCGGCCTCGGCACCGCGCTGATCGACGGCGAGGCCGTGGTGGAGAACGCGCGCGGCGTGTCCGACTTCGGCGCGCTGCAGGCGGCGCTGAAGTCCGGCGACACGTCGGCGATCGTCTACCAGGCCTTCGATCTCCTCCATCTCGACGGCGTCGATCTCGGCGGCGTGCCGCTCGCCGAGCGCAAGCGCCTGCTCGCGCTCCTCCTCGACGACGCGCCGGCGGGCGGGCGGGTGCGCCTGTCGGAGCACATCGCTGCGGATGGCGAGGCCATGGTACGCCACGCCTGTCGGATCGGCCTCGAGGGCGTGATCTCAAAGCGCGCCGACCGGCCGTATCGCTCGGGCCGCGGCGAGGACTGGCGCAAGACCAAATGCTCGGCGCGTCAGGAATTCGTCGTCGCCGGCTACGTCCCCGCGACGAGCCGGCGCAACGCGGTAGGCTCGCTCGTGCTGGGCGTCTGGGAGGGGGACGACCTCGTGCACGTCGGCCGGGTCGGCACCGGCTTCAAGGAAGCGGACGCGAAGGCGCTCCACGACGCGATCGAGGCCGTGCACGCGGACGCGCCGCCCTTCGCCGAGCCGCTCCCGCGCGCCGCCGCCGCGAAGGTGCGCTGGGCCCGGCCCGAGCTCGTCGCCGAGGTCGAGCTGCGGGGCTGGACGCCCGACGGCCTCCTGCGGCACGCCTCCTACAAGGGCCTGCGCGAGGACAAGGACCCGCGCGAGGTGGTGCGCGAGGCGCCGCCGCCGTCGGCGGACGAGCCGGCGAGGCGTGCCCGCGGGAAGGCCCGAGGAAAGGCTGGAGGTAAGGCCATGGGCGCGAGCGACGGCGATGCCTACGCGGGGATCGAGCTCACGAGCCCCGACCGCATCCTCTGGGAGGGCCAGGGAATCACCAAGCAGGGGCTGGCGGACTACTATGTCGAGGTGGCGGAGTGGATCCTGCCGCAGATCGCCAACCGTCCGCTCGCCGTCATCCGCTGCCCCGCGGGGGCGCAGAAGGAGTGCTTCTTCGCCAAGCACCCCTGGGCCGGCCTCGACCGGGCGGTGATGACGCCCACCGTCGGCGACGACCGGCTCGTCGCCGTGCGCGACCTGCGCGGGCTCGTGAGCCTCGTCCAGTTCGGAGTCCTCGAGATCCACCCCTGGGGCTCGACCCTCGACGACCCCGAGCGGCCCGACCGGCTGGTCTTCGACCTCGATCCGGGCGAGGACGTCGGCTTTCCCGAGGTGATCGAGGCGGCCCGCGCCGTGCGCGAGCGGCTCGCCGCCGACGGGCTCGAGAGCGTCGTGAAGACCACGGGCGGCAAGGGCCTGCACGTGGTCGCGCCGCTCGTGCCGAAGGCGGGGTGGGAGGAGGCCAAGGCGTACGCCGCGGGCCTCGCGCGCGCGATGGCGAAGGACGAGCCCGCTCGCTACACAGACACGCTCGCCAGGAAGGCCCGGGTGGGCCGGATCTTCATCGACTACCTGCGCAACGGCCGCGGCGCCACCGCCGTCGCCGCCTATTCCACCCGCGCGCGCCCCGGCGCGCCGGTGGCGACCCCGCTCGCCTGGGACGAGCTCGGCCCCGAGATCGCGCCGGACCACTTCACGGTCGAGAACCTCCCGGCCCGCCTCGCGCATCTGAAGCGAGACCCCTGGGCGGGCCTGGCGGAGACGAAGCAGACGCTGCCGAAGCCCCCGCGCCGGCGCAAATGACGCCCACCGACCGCCACCTCCGCGCGGCCTCCTTCCCTGCGGGGAGGACGCGGGGTCGCCGGACGGCGCGAGCGCCGCGCCCGCGACCGGCCGCCCCCTTCACAAGCCCCGCCCCCTGACGTAAGCCTCTCGCCCATGAGCAGCCCTTCCTCCGCGAGCGCCACCGGCCTCGTCAAGATCTGCGGCCTGAGCACGCTCGAGACGCTGGATGCGGCGCTCGCGGCGGGCGCCGACATGGTCGGGCTCGTGCATTTCCCCCGCTCCCCCCGGCACGTCGCGCTCGACGCCGCCGCCGCGCTCGCCGAGCGGGCGCGCGGGCGCGCCGAGGCGGTGGCGCTCGTGGTGGATCCGGACGACGACCTCCTCTGCGCCCTCGCCGAACGGGTGCGCCCCGATCTCCTCCAGCTCCACGGCGGCGAGACGCCCGAGCGGGTCGCCGCCATCCGGGAGCGCTTCGGCATCCCCGTGATGAAGGCGATCGGCATCGCCGAGGAGGCGGACCTCGGCCGCGTGGCGCCCTACGCCGCCGTGTGCGACCGCCTGCTGTTCGACGCCAAGCCGCCGAAGGACCCCTCGGCGCTGCCCGGCGGCAACGGGCTCGCCTTCGACTGGCGGCTCGTCGCCGCCCTCGATCCGGGCCGGCCCGCCATGCTCTCCGGGGGGCTGACGGCCTACAACGTCGGCGCCGCGATCGCAGCCACGGGCATGCGCGCCGTCGACGTCTCCTCCGGCGTCGAGACCGCGCCGGGATCGAAGGACCCCATCGCCATCGCGGCCTTCGGGGCCGCCGCCCGCGCCGCCTGGCGCGCACAGGACGAGGCAGGAACGCCGTGACCGCTCCGCAGAAGCCCAATTCCTTCCGCAACGGCCCGGACGAGACCGGGCATTTCGGCATCTACGGCGGCCGCTTCGTGGCCGAGACCCTGATGCCGAACATCCTCGAGCTCCAGGCGGCCTACGAGGCGGCCAAGGCCGACCCGGAGTTCGAGCGCGAGCTGCGCGCCTACGCCACGCACTACGTCGGCCGTCCGAGCCCGCTCTACTACGCCGAGCGGCTGACCGAGCACGTGCGCGAGACGGCGGCGCCCGACAAGGGCGCGAAGATCTACCTCAAGCGCGACGAGCTCAATCATACCGGCGCGCACAAGGTGAACAACGTGCTCGGACAGATCCTGCTCGCCCGGCGCATGGGCAAGAAGCGGATCATCGCCGAGACGGGCGCGGGCCAGCACGGCGTCGCCACCGCGACGCTGTGTGCGCGCTTCGGGCTCGAGTGCATCGTCTACATGGGCGCGGTCGACGTCGAGCGGCAGAAGCCCAACGTCTTCCGCATGGAGATGCTCGGCGCCACCGTGGTGCCCTGCCATTCCGGCTCGAAGACGCTCAAGGACGCGATGAACGAGGCCCTGCGCGACTGGGTGACCAACGTCGAGACCACGTTCTACTGCATCGGCACGGTCGCCGGCCCGCATCCCTACCCCGCCATGGTGCGCGACTTCCAGTGCGTCATCGGCGACGAGGTGCGCTGGCAGATGCAGGAGGCGGAAGGCCGCCTGCCGGATTCGCTGATCGCCGCGATCGGCGGCGGCTCGAACGCCATCGGCCTCTTCCACCCCTTCCTCGACGACGAGAGCGTCGCGATCTACGGCGTCGAGGCGGCCGGGCGCGGCGTCGACACCGGTGAGCACGCCGCCTCGATCTCCGGCGGCAGGCCCGGCGTGCTGCACGGCAACCGCACCTACCTCCTCATGAACGAGGACGGGCAGATCACCGACGCCCACTCGATCTCGGCGGGGCTCGACTATCCCGGCATCGGCCCCGAGCATTCCTGGCTCGCGGACGTCGGGCGCGTGACCTACCTCTCCGCGCGCGACGACGAGGCGCTCGCCGCTTTCCAGCTGATGTCGAAGCTCGAGGGCATCATCCCGGCCCTCGAGCCGGCCCACGCCATCGCCAAGGCTGTGGAGATCGCCGCGGACAAGCCGCGCGACCACCTGATGGTGATCAACTTGTGCGGGCGCGGCGACAAGGACATCTTCACCGTGGCGGAGCATCTGCGGGGCGGGTTGTGAGCCCGCTCGCGAAGCCGCTCGCCGAGCCGCCCGCCCGCCGCCCATCGGAACGCACGCCATGACCGCCCGCATCGACACCCGCTTCGCCAAGGCCCGCGCGGAGGGCCGCGCCGCCCTCGTCACCTACGTCATGGCCGGCGATCCCGACCCGGAGACCTCGCTCGCGGTCCTGCGCGCCCTGCCGAAGGCGGGGGCGGACATCCTGGAGGTCGGCCTGCCCTTCACCGACCCGATGGCGGACGGCCCGGCGATCCAGGCCGCGGGCCTGCGCGCGCTGAGGGCCGGGCAGACGACCGCGAAGACGCTCGATCTCGTGCGCCGCTTCCGCGCCGAGGACGCCGAGACCCCCGTCATCCTGATGGGCTACTTCAACCCGATCTACCAGTACGGCGTGCCGCGCTTCCTCGCCGACGCGAAGGCGGCGGGCGTCGACGGCATGATCGTCGTCGACCTGCCGCCGGAGGAGGACGCCGAGCTGTGCCTCCCCGCCCTCGAGGCGGGCCTCGCCTTCATCCGCCTCGCCACCCCGACGACCGACGACCGGCGCCTGCCGGCGGTGCTCGCGAACACGGCGGGCTTCGTCTACTACGTCTCCATCACCGGCATCACCGGCGCGGCGACGCCGGACTTCGGCAAGGTCGCGAGCGCGGTCGAGCGCATCAAGCGCCACACCGACCTGCCCGTGGTGGTCGGCTTCGGCGTCAAGACCGGCGCCCACGCCGCCGCCATCGCGCAGGGCGCCGACGGCGTCGTCGTCGGCTCCGCGCTCGTCGCGACGCTCGAGGCGAGCCTCGAGGACGGCGCCGCGACGGCCGAGACCGTGCAGGGCGTCGCCCGCCTCGTGGGCGAGCTGGCCGAGGGCGTGCGCAGCGCCGCCCGCTGACCCGCCCGGCTCCTCTCTGAACGGAAGATGTCGTACGGGGACGCTTGCGCCGGCGCGCGGGCGGGTCTACACCCGGGCTGTCTCACGGGGTGCTCCGCACGGGAGCTGAGAGGCGCGGGTGCGCGCCAACCCGTCGAACCTGATCCGGGTCGTGCCGGCGTAGGGATGAGCGACGGGCCGCGCGCTGCGGCCGCCTCCGCACATCGTCGCCCGTCGCGCCCCGGCTCTCGCGAACCGGAGCCGCCGATGCACACCCGAGCCCGCCTCGTTCCCGCCCGTCTCCCCATCCTCGCCGCGCTGCTCGGCGGCGCGCTCGTCGCACCCTACGCACCAGCCGCCGCGCAGGACCGACCGACGCTCACGGTCTACACCTATTCCTCCTTCGTCGGCCGCTACGGCCCGGGCGAGGCCATCGCCGAGCGCTTCGAGGCGTCCTGCGGCTGCGATCTCGACTGGGTGACCGCCGACGACGCCGGCTCGCTGCTCGGCCGCCTGCGGCTGGAGGGTCCCTCGACCCAGGCCGACGTCGTGCTCGGCCTGGACATGAACCTCGCGGCGGAAGCCCGCGCGCTCGGCCTGTTCGCGCCCCACGGCGTCGACCCGGGCGCGCTCGACATGCCGGTCGCCTGGGAGAACGAGATCTTCCTGCCCTACGACTGGGGCCATCTCGCCTTCGTCTACGACACGACCCGGCTCGCGGCCCCGCCGGAGAGCCTGGAGGCGCTGTTCAACGACCCCGACGGGCCGCGCGTCGTGCTCCAGGACCCGCGCACGAGCGCGCCGGGCTTCGGGCTGCTGCTCTGGTCGAGCGCCGTCTTCGGGGAGGGGATGGCCGACGCCTGGGCCGCCCTGACGCCGCGCGTCGTGACCTTCACGACCGGCTGGTCGGAGGCCTACGGCCTGTTCCTCGAGGGCGAGGCGGACATGGTGCTGTCGTACGCGACCTCGCCCGCCTACCATCGCTCCGTCGAGGGGGAGACCCGCTACGAGGCCGCCCGCTTCACGGAAGGGCACTACCTGCACGTCGAGATCGCCGGCGCGACGCGCGCGACCGACACGCCCGAGCTCGCCCGCGACTTCCTGCGTTTCATGCTCTCGGACGGCTTCCAGAGCCTCATCCCCGAAGGCAACTGGATGTACCCGGCGCGCCTGCCCGACGACGGGCTGCCGGAGAGCTTCGAGGGGCTGATCGCGCCGGATGCGGCCTTCCTGTTCGATCCCGAACGCGTCTCCGCCGAGCGCCGGGCGCTGATCGACGCCTGGCTCGAGGCGACGACACGGTGAGGCGCGCGCGCGGCCTGCGCCCGCCGCATCCCGGCGCGCTCGTCGCGCTCGCGCTCGCGGCCCTCGCCGCGGCCGCCTTCGGCGCGCTGATCGGGGCGGCGCAGGACCGGCCGAGCGTGCTCGCGCTCGACGCGTACCTGCGCCGCATCCTGGTCTTCTCGCTCGGCCAGGCCACCCTCTCGACGCTGTTGTCGCTCGCCCTCGGCGCGGCGCTGGCGCTGGCGCTGGCGCGGCGGCGCTTCCCGGGGCGCAGCCTCGCGCTGGCGGCGCTCGGCGCGGCGGCGGTGATGCCGGCGATCGTGGTCGTGTTCTCGGTCGTCGCCGTCTACGGCCGCTCGGGATGGCTGGCGGCGGGGCTCCAGGCGGCGGGGCTTCCGCTGCGGCCGAACCCGTTCGGCTGGCCCGGCATCCTCATCGCCCACGTCTTCCTCAACGCGACGCTCGCCGCGCGGGTCTACCTCGACGCGCTGTCGCGCGCGCCCGCGGAGCACTGGCGGCTCGCCGCGATCCTCGGCTTCGGGCCGCGGGCGACCTTCGCGCATCTCGACTGGCCCATCCTGAAGCGGGAGACGCCGGGCCTCGCCGGGCTCGTCTTCCTACTGTGCTTCACGAGCTTCGCCATAGTGCTGACGCTCGGCGGCGGGCCGGGCAAGGCGACGCTGGAGGTGGCGATCTTCTCGGCGCTGCGGGTCGAGCTCGACTTCGCCCGTGCGGCGATGCTCGCGGGCCTCCAGCTCGCCGTCTGCCTGTCGCTGACCCTCGTCCTGCACTGGGCGGTGACGCGCGCGCCCGTCGCCCCGACCGAGCGCCTGCCGATCGCGCGCCCGGACGCCGGCGACCGGCGCCTGCGCCGGCTCGACGCGGCGGTGCTCCTCCTCGGCGGCGCGCTCGTCCTGCCGCTGCTCGCAGCGACGCTCGAGGGCGCAGCCGCGCTGCCGCGGGTGCTCGACGGCGACCTCGCCCGCGCCGCGACGACGAGCCTCGCGATCGCGCTCGTCTCGGCCGTGCTCGCCTGCGCGATGGCGATCGCCCTCGCGGGAGCGGCGCAGGCGGCGCGGGAGCGACGGCGCGGGCGGCTCGCTGCGGCCTACGACGTGCTGCCCGCGCTGGTGCTGGCGATCCCGCCCTTCGCACTGACGGCGGGGCTCTTCCTGCTCCTGCGCGGACGGGTCGGCGCAACGGAGGCCGGTTTCCTGCTGCTCCCCCTCGTCAACGCCATCGGCGCCCTGCCCTTCGCCTACCGATTCCTCGCCCCGGCGCTGGCCACGAGCGCCGAGCGCCACGGCCGGCTGGCGGCCCTGCTCGGGCTCACCGGCCTGCGTCGCCTCGCCATCGTCGACTGGCCGGTGCTGCGCCGTCCGCTCGCCGGCGCCGCCGCCTTCGCGGCCGCGATCTCCTTCGGCGATTTCGGCATCGTCGCGCTCTTCGGAGGGGCGGAGCTGCGCACCCTGCCCTATCTGCTCTACGAGCGCCTGGGCGCCTACCGGCTCGACGAGGCGGCGGCGATCGGGCTCCTGCTCGTCGCGGCCGCCTTCGCGCTCTCCGCCTTCGCCACACGGATGGCCCGATGCTGATCGTCGACGCCTGCCGCCTCGCCTGGCCGGATTTCGAAGCGCTCTACACGCTCGATGCCGCGCCCGGCGCGATGCTCGCCATCGTCGGCCCCTCCGGCGGGGGCAAGACGACGCTGCTCAACATGATCGCCGGCTTCGAGACGCCTCTCTCCGGCCGGCTCGCCTTCGACGGGCGCGATCTCCTGCCGCTTTCGCCGGCCGAGCGGCCGGTGGCGATGATGTTCCAGGACAACAACCTGTTCGCGCACCTCTCCGCGGCGCAGAACGTCGCGCTCGGCATCCGCCCGTCGCTGCGCCTCGGCGAGGCCGATCGCGCGCGCGTGGCCGACGCGCTCGCGGCGGTCGACCTCGCGGGGCTCGCGGAACGCCGACCCGAGCAGCTCTCCGGCGGCCAGCGCCAGCGCGTGGCGCTCGCGCGCGCGCTCGTGTCGAAGAAGCCCCTGCTGCTCCTCGACGAGCCGTTCGGCGCCCTCGATCCCGGCCTGCGCCGCGAGATGATCGCCATCGTTGACGCCCTGCGCCGGGCCCGCGGCATCACCGTGCTGATCACGATCCACACGCCCGAGGACGTGCTCGACCGGGCGGATTCCCTCGCCTTCGTGGCGCGCGGGCGTGTCCTCGTGCAGGATGTGCCCCGCGCCGCGCTCGACCCGGCACGCGATCCGGCGATCGCCGCCTTCGTCGGTCACGGCGCGCCCGCGAAGTCGTGACCGGCCCCCGAACCGCCCACGCGTTACAAGCCCGGTGCCCGTGCGAAGCAGCGTCGACACCGGGAGAAAGACGATGACCGCGATGCAGGACACACAGGACGACACGCGCGCCGGCGCCTCCGCCGATTCCGGCCGAGCCGGGGCCAGGCCCGCCCGGGGGATGCTGCGCCGGTTCGGCCCGCTCGCGGTGCTCGCCGCGGTGATCGCCGGCGCCTTCGCGCTGGGGCTCGACGAGTACGTCTCCTTCGAGACGCTGCGCACCAATTCCGAGCGGCTGCAGGCCTTCGTCGCCGACGGCTTCGTGCTGGCGGCACTCGCCTACGTGGCGGTCTACGCGATCGTGGTGGCGGCCTCGCTGCCGGGCGGCGCGGTGCTGACGATGACGGGGGGCTTCCTGTTCGGCGTCTTCGCCGGCACCGCCTTCGCGGTCGTCGGCGCGACGATCGGCGCGACCGGCGTCTTCCTGATCGCGCGCACGGCGCTCGGCGACGCCCTGCGCGAGAAGGCGGGCGGCGCGATCGCCCGCATGGCGGAGGGCTTCCGAAAGGACGCGTTCAACTACCTGCTCTTCCTGCGGCTCGTCCCGGTCTTCCCATTCTTCGTCGTCAACCTCGCCCCGGCCTTCCTGGGCGTTCCCCTGCGCACCTACGTCGTGGCGACGCTGATCGGCATCGTGCCCGGCGCCTTCGTCTTCGCCTCGGTGGGAGCCGGCTTCGAGAGCGTGATCGCCCAGGGCGGCGAGCTCTCCGCGCGGGGCGTGCTCACGCCGGAGGTGATCACCGCGCTCGTCGGTCTCGCGGTGCTGGCGCTGATCCCCGTCGTGGTGCGCCGCTGGCGGGAGCGGGCGGCGCGGGGGTGACCGCGCGCCTCCCTCACAGCGAGCGCGTCAGCCCGCCGTCGAGGCGCAGGTTCTGCCCGGTCATGTAGGCGCCCTCCTCCGAGGCGAGCCAGGCGACGAGCGAGGACACCTCCGCGGCCTTCGCGTAGCGCCCCATCGGGATGCGGGCGCGGCGCGCCTCGCTCTCGGGCAGGCTGTCGACGAAGCCCGGGAGCACGTTGTTCATCCGGATGTTGTCCGGCGCGTAGCGATCCGCGTAGAGCTTGGTGAAGGCCGCGAGCCCGGCGCGGAACACGGCGGACGTCGGGAAGACCGGGTCAGGCTCCACGGCGGCGAAGCTGGAGATGCTGACGATCGCGCCCCCGCCCTGCGCCTGCATGATCGGCGTCACCAGCCGGGTCGGACGCACGACGTTGAGGAGGTAGACGTCCATCCCCGCGTGCCAGTCCTCGTCGGGGATGGCGAGCACGTCGCCCTTGGGCCCGTGCCCGGCGGAGTTCACGAGCACGTCCACCCGGCCCCAGCGCGCCATGGCGCCGTCGACGAGCCGCGCGAGATCGGCCACCACCTGGTTCGAGCCGGTGACGCCGAACCCGCCGAGCGCGCCGGCGAGCGCCTCGCCCTTGCCGGACGAGGACAGTATGCCGATACGGAAGCCGTCGGCCGCGAGGCGACGCGCGGCGTCCGCCCCCATGCCGGACCCGCCGGCGGTGACGAGGGCGACCTTCCGCGCAGACGCATTCATGCCCGCCCCCGCCTCAATCGAACAGGCTCGACACCGAGCTCTCGCTCGCGGTGCGGGCGATGGCCTCGCCCATCAGGGGCGCGATGGAGACGACGCGGATGTTGCGGGCGACCTTCACGGCTTCGGTCGGCATGATCGAATCCGTGATCACGAGCTCCTTGAGCTTGGAGTTCGCGATGCGCGAGACCGCCCCGCCGGAGAGCACGCCGTGGGTGATGTAGGCGGAGACCTCGGTGGCGCCTTCCGCGAGCAGGGCTTCCGCGGCGTTGCACAGCGTGCCGCCCGAATCGATGATGTCGTCGATGAGGATGCAGGAGCGCCCGCGCACCTCGCCGATGATGTTCATCACCTCGGACTCGCCCGGCCGGTCGCGGCGCTTGTCGACGATGGCGAGCGTCGTCTCGAGGCGCTTGGACAGCGCACGGGCGCGCACCACGCCGCCGACGTCCGGCGAGACCACCATGCGCTCGCCCGCGGGCAGCCGCTCCTTGATGTCGCGGGTGATCACGGGGGCGGCGAAGAGGTTGTCGGTGGGGATGTCGAAGAAGCCCTGGATCTGGCCGGCGTGCAGGTCGAGCGTCAGCACGCGGTCGGCGCCGGATTCGGTGATCAGGTTCGCGACGAGCTTGGCCGAGATCGGCGTGCGGCCGGCGGTACGCCGGTCCTGGCGCGCGTAGCCGAAATACGGGATCACCGCCGTGATGCGCTTGGCCGACGAGCGGCGGCACGCGTCGATCAGGATCAGGAGCTCCATCAGGTGGTCGTTCGCCGGGAACGACGTCGACTGGACGATGAACACGTCCTCGCCGCGCACGTTCTCCTGGAGCTCGACGAAGATCTCCATGTCCGCGAACCGCTTGACCAGGCAGCGCGCGAGCGGGACGTCGAGGTAGGCGGCGATCGCCTCGGCGAGCGGGCGGTTGGAGTTGCCGGCGACGAGCTTCATCGATCACGGAGCCTTCGTGCTTCGGTGGGCGCGTGGAGCGGACCCGCGCGCGTGTCGCGAGGGGTCATATCGGGTAGGCCGCCATCGGGCAAGCAGTCGTGCCGCGCGCGTTCTCGTCCGGTCGCAGCTCGACGAGTACGGGTTGCATCGAACGTCCTGCCGGGATGTTTGTCAATTCGGTGCGGCGCACAAAGTCTGGGCCGGCGCGCCGCCTCCATGAGCCCATTGCCGTCTGGACAGGCCGCTTCCGCCGCGGCATCGCCGCCCTTCCCCCTCGCCCGGCGGTCGCATACATCTCGCCCACGATGAGCGACGACCCCGAATCCCCCCCGCCGGACACCGATCCCGACGCGCCGCGTCCGCCGGAAGCCGCGGACGCCGAAGGCACGCGCGCGGCCTTCGACTTCGAGACGCCCGCCGAGCTGAAGGCCGGCATGTCGGTGATCCGGCGCTTCTGGGAGACGCTACCCAACGCGCCGGGCGTCTACCGCATGATCGACGCGGCGGGCGAGGTGCTCTACGTCGGCAAGGCCAAGAACCTGAAGTCGCGCGTGGGCTCCTACGCGCGCGGCTACGCGCACTCGAACCGCATCGCCCGGATGATCGTCGACACGGCGGCGATGGAGTTCGTCACCACGCAGACCGAGACCGAGGCGCTGCTGCTCGAGACGAACCTGATCAAGCAGCTCAAGCCGCGCTACAACGTGCTGCTGCGGGACGACAAGTCCCTGCCCTACATCCTGCTCACCGAGGATGCCGAGCGCGCGCCGCAGCTCGTCAAGCATCGCGGGGCGCGGAACCGCAAGGGCGCGTTCTTCGGCCCCTTCGCCTCGGTCTGGGCGGTGAACCGCACGATGACGGCGCTCCAGCGCGCCTTCCTGCTGCGCACCTGCACGGACAGCTACTACGACAACCGCACGCGGCCCTGCCTGCTCCACCAGATCAAGCGCTGCGCAGGCCCCTGCACGGGGGAGATCGGCAAGGACGAGTACGCGGCGCTCGCCGAGGAGGCGCACGCGTTCCTCGCCGGGCGCTCCACCGCGGTGAAGGAGCGGCTCGCGGCGGACATGCAGGACGCGGCGGAGGCGCTCGAGTTCGAGCGCGCGGCGCGCTATCGCGACCGCATCGCGGCGCTTTCCGCCATCCAGGGCTCGCAGGGGATCAATACCCAGTCCGTGGAGGAGGCGGACGTCGTCGCCATCGACGAGCAGGCCGGGGCCTATTGCGTCGAGGTGTTCTTCTTCCGCAACTGGCAGAACTGGGGCAACCGGGCCTACTTCCCCAAGGCCGACAAGGGCCTCGCCCCACAGGAGGTGCTCGCCTCCTTCGTCTCGCTGTTCTACGCCGACAAGCCGCCGCCCCGCCTCGTGCTGCTCTCCCACGACATCGAGGAGCGCGACCTCGTCCAGAAGGCGCTGACGCTGAAGGCCGGCCACAAGGTGGAGGTGCACGCCCCCAAGCGCGGCGAGCGCCGCGCCATGGTGGAGGCGGCGCTGCGCAACGCCAAGGAGGCGCTCGGCCGGCGCCTCGCGGAGCGCTCCTCGCAGGCGAAGCTGCTCGACGTGCTCGCCCAGGCCTTCGGCCTGGCGCGCGCGCCGCGGCGGGTGGAGGTCTACGACAACTCGCACATCATGGGGACGAACGCGGTCGGCGCCATGATCGTCGCGGGTGTCGGCGGCTTCATGAAGCAGCACTACCGCACCTTCAACATCAAGTCGCAGGACCTGACGCCCGGGGATGACTTCGGGATGATGCAGGAGGTGCTCGGCCGGCGTTTCGCGCGGCTGGTGAAGGAGCATCCGGACCGGCTCGTGCACGCGCGCGACGAGGCGGTGGCCGACGAGCCGGAGGAGGCGCGCGAGATCGACGAGGCGCTGATCGCCGAAGACGTCGCCGAGGAGGACATCGCCGAGGACGCCGAGAACGAGGAGGAGGCGCTCGAGGCCGCAGCCTCCTCCGACGAGGAGTTCCCCGCCTGGCCGGACCTCGTGCTCATCGACGGCGGCGCCGGGCAGGTCGCGGCGGCGCGCAAGGCGCTCGCCGGGATCGGCGTCACCGACGTCGCCGTCGTCGGCATCGCCAAGGGGCGAGACCGCGATGCGGGTCGCGAGACCTTCTTCGTCGAGGGCAGGAGCCCGTTCAAGCTGCCCCCGCGCGACCCGGCGCTCTACTTCGTCCAGCGCCTGCGCGACGAGGCCCACCGCTTCGCCATCGGCACCCATCGCGCCAAGCGCAAGCGGGCGATGGTGCAGAACCCCCTCGACGAGATCGCCGGCATCGGCCCCGCCCGCAAGCGCGCGCTCCTCCATCACTTCGGCACGGTCAAGGCCATCCAGCGCGCCGCCCTCGAGGACCTGATGAAGACGCCGGGCGTCAACGCCGCGACGGCCAAGGCGGTCTACGACCACTTCCACGATTGACGCGCCCCCTGCCGTCCGCCTCGTCCCCGCGCGCGTGCGGCGGTGGCGCTGGCGCCCGGCGCCCGCAGCGCGGTAGATTGCCCTCATGCCCGACCTCTTCTCCCCCGCCGGCCCCGCGCCCGACGCCGATCTCGCCCGCCCGCTCGCCGATCGGCTGCGGCCGCGGACCCTCGCCGAGGTGGTCGGCCAGGAGCATCTCGTCGGGCCGGACGGGGCGCTCACCCGCCTGATCGCCTCGGGCTCGCTCGGCTCGCTCGTTTTCTGGGGGCCGCCGGGGACCGGCAAGACCACGGTCGCGCGTCTGCTCGCCGGGGAGACCGCGCTCGACTTCGTGCAGATCTCGGCGATCTTCTCCGGCGTCGCCGACCTCAAGAAGGTGTTCGAGGCCGCACGGCAGCGGCGCGCCATGGGGCTGGGCACGCTGCTCTTCGTCGACGAGATCCACCGCTTCAACCGCGCCCAGCTCGACGCCTTCCTGCCGGTGATGGAGGACGGCACCATCACTCTGGTGGGCGCCACGACCGAGAACCCCTCCTTCGAGCTCAACGCCGCGCTCCTCTCGCGCGCCCGCGTATTGACCTTCCGCTCCCTCGACGAGGCCGCGATCGAGCGGCTGCTCGCCCGCGCCGAGGAGGCTCAGGGGAAGCCGCTGCCGCTCGACGCGGACGCTCGCGCCGCGCTGGCGCGCATGGCGGATGGCGACGGGCGCGCCGCGCTCACGCTCGCCGAGGAGGTCTGGCGCTCGGCCCGGGCGGGGGAGACGTTCGACACGAAGACGCTGATCGAGATCGTCCAGCGCCGCGCGCCGCTCTACGACAAGGGGCAGGAGGGCCACTACAACCTGATCAGCGCGCTGCACAAGACGGTGCGCGGATCGGACCCCGACGCCGCGCTGTACTACCTCGCCCGCATGCTCGACGCCGGCGAGGACCGGCTGTTCATCGCGCGCCGGCTCGTGCGCATGGCGGTGGAGGACATCGGGCTCGCAGATCCGCAGGCACTGGCGGTGGCCAACGCCGCCAAGGACGCGTTCGACTTCCTCGGCTCGCCGGAGGGCGAGCTCGCGCTCGCGCAGGCCACGGTCTACCTCGCCACCGCACCGAAATCGAACGCGGTGTACGGGGCGTACAAGGCGGCGATGCGGGCGGCGAAGGAGCACGGCTCCCTGATGCCGCCCAAGACCATCCTCAACGCGCCGACCAAGCTCATGAAGAGCGAGGGCTACGGCGCCGGCTACGCCTACGACCACGACGCGCCCGATGCCTTCTCCGGCCAGGACTACTGGCCCGAGGCGCTCGGGCGCCAGCGCTTCTACGAGCCGGTGGACCGCGGCTTCGAGCGCGAGGTGAGGAAACGGCTCGACTGGTGGGAGAAGCTCAGGCGCGAGCGTCGGGGCGGCTAGTCCCCCGGGCGGTCCTCGTGATCGTCCCGCCTCTGCGCCAGCGCCGCGAGCCGCTCCAGCGCCCCCTGCAGGATGTAGGCCGCGGCCACCTTGTCGACGACCTCGCCGCGGCGGGCGCGGGACGCGTCGGCCTCGATCAGCATGCGGGTGACCGCGACCGTCGAGAGCCGCTCGTCCCACGGCACGATCGGGCACGGGACGAGGGGCGCGAGGTTGCGCATGAAGGCGCGCGTCGCCTGCACCCGCGGCCCGGCGCTGCCGTCCATGTTGAGCGGCAGCCCCACCACGATCGCGGCGACCTCGTGGGTGGCGACCAGCGCGGCGAGGCGCGCCGCGTCGGGGCCGAACTTCGAGCGGCGAATCGTCTCGAGCGGGCTCGCGATGCGCCGATCGGGATCGGAGAGCGCGAGCCCGATCGTCTTCGTGCCGAGGTCGACGCCGATCAGCCGCCCGCGGGGCGGCAGGGTCGCGGCGAGCGTCTCCAGCTCCGCGCTCATGCGCTATCGTCTCGATCGCGAATCATGTCCGTGGTCCGGGTCGGCGGGACGGAGCCTCCGCCGCGCGGATGCGTTCATAAGGCAAGCGACGAGGGAGCGCGACCCATGAAGATCACCTGGTTCGGACATTCCGCCTTCCGGCTCGAGCTCGGCGACGCCGTCGTCCTGATCGACCCGTTCCTCTCCGGCAACCCCGCCTTCGAGGGCGACCTCGCGCAGGCGACGAAGGGCGTCACGCACGTCCTCATCACCCACGCCCACGGCGACCACGTCGGCGACGCGGTGGCCATCGCCAAGGAGCATGGGGCCAAGGTCGTCACCAATTACGATCTGTGCATGTACCTGGCCGCGCAGGGCGTCGAGGCGTTCGACCCGATGAACACCGGCGGCACGGTGGACCAGGGCGGCTTCACGGTGACGATGGTGCGGGCCGACCATTCCGCCGGGCTGGTCGAGCAGGGCGTCGGCTTCCCGCTCGGCAGCGCCAACGGCCTCATCGTCAAGGCGCCGGGCGAGCCGACCGTCTATCACATGGGCGACACCGACATCTTCTCCGACATGGCGCTGATCGCCGAGCTGCACCGGCCCGACGTCGTGCTCGTCCCGATCGGCGACCGCTTCACCATGGGCGCCGAGGTCGCGGCGCTGGCGATGAGGCGCTACTTCCCCGACGCCGGGACGGCGATCCCCTGCCACTACGGCACGTTCCCGCTGATCGCCGCGACGGCGGACGGCTTCGTCGCCGCGATGCAGGGTGCGGCGACGCAGGTCGTGGTGCCGCACAAGTGCATGCCGGTGCGCATCGGGGGATGACCGGGCTCTTGGTTCAGGGGCGTTAACCATGATCGCGTGCCGCGCTGGCACGCCGCGCGACGCTCTGGCAGGGTCGCGCGTTAAGGATCGCTTAACCAACGCGCCGAGGCCGCCTTGCCCGAGACCATAGTCCCAACGCCGAAGGTCGCGCGCCGCGCCGTTCCGGCTGCGGACATGATCCTGCCGGTGCTCGACCTCGATCCCGGCAGCCGGGTCGTGCGGCCGGTCGTGAGCACCGCCGTGCGCCACGCGTTGGCGGCGCCGGTGATCTCGGCCACGGATCTGGCGGGCGCGCGTCCGCGCCCGCCGCGGTCCCCGGTGCCGACGGCGCTCGCGCCGGTGGCGAGGCGGAGGCCGGACGCGCACGCGGACCTCGCGCGACGCCTGCGCGCCGCCGCCGCGGACAGCCGCATACGGATCGCGGTGCTCACGGCGATCCTCGTCATCCTCGCGCTGCACGTGCTCGGTCCCCCGGCGCTGCCACGGGTGACCCGCGACGCCATCGAGGCGCCGTTCCCGCCGCCGGGCCACGCGATCGCCTTCGTCGTCCCGCGGGCGTCCTGAGGGCCCGTTCCCGAGAACCTGTCGCGATTCTTCAAGACGGGGCGGCGCGCCGGGAGCAGGGTGGCGCCCGCATCCGCAACGGAGATCACGATGAAGCTCAGGTACACGATCCTCTACGTCGAGGACGTCCCCGCCACGCTCGCGTTCTACGAGCGCGCCTTCGGCCTCGCGCGGGGCATGCTGCACCCCTCCGACGACTACGGCGAGCTCGCCACCGGCTCGACCACGCTGTCCTTCTCCTCCCGGCGCCTGATGCGCACGCTCGGCAAGGACCCGGCGGCGCCGGACCCGCTGCGCCCGAGCTTCGAGATCGCCTTCGAGACGGACGACGTGGAGGGCGCCTTCGCCCGTGCGGTCGCCGCCGGCGCTATCCCGAAGCAGGCGCCCCGGCGGGAGGAGTGGGGGCAGACGACGTCCTACGTGACGGATCTCGACGGCTATCTGGTGGAGATCTGCTCGGCGGTGGGCGGGGCGGCGTAAGCGCGGCGTTCACACGCAGCTGCTAGAGCACCATCCCACCACGTGGAATCCGGTTGGTGGAGGAGATGATGCTCCGACGAGGAATCTAGAGCCCCATTCGACCTGATTCCGTCAGGTCGGATAGGGCTCTAGGGTCGACCGGCCGTGATCCGCAAACCAGGTTTGCAACCCGAGATTCATGTTGAGTGTTTCACTCTCGCGGTGGCGTGCTCGAGTGCACACGCTATGCTCGGCACCCGACGCGGCGAGAATCGAAGAAGCGAGGAGAAGTCGATGCTGGTGAAGTGCGAGCGCCTGCTGGAAGGGCCGGGTCCGTCGGAGGCCCTCGTGCGCATCGAGACCCGCGATGGTGCCGAGGAAATCATCGTCGACTCGAGCCTCGTCGTCGGTGGAGCGCTCGATGTCGGACCGATCGTCGGAATGCGCGACGGGCTCGCCCTGATCGAGCTTCCGCGAGAATCCGTCTCCGGGCGTGTGCGCGTGTGGATTTCGCAGTCGGAGTTTGCTAACGCTCACGAAGTGGCTTGAGTCGGCCACCTCACAGGAGCGGGCCGTGATCCTGACCGATCGGGAGATTCGCATCGCTTTGACGCAGCGGATGGTCGAGATCGATCCGCTACCCGATCTCGACGTGGCCGTGAGCTCGACGGCCATCGACCTGCGCCTCGCGAGCAGGTTCATGCAGTGGCAGGCGACGGGCGGGCTCCTGGTCCGTCCGGGCGACCGAAGCTACAGCTACGCGGATTTCGCGAAGTTCCAGGTCGAGCACAACGGCTCCTATCCGCTGGAGCCGAAGAGCTTCGTGCTCGCCTGGACGCTGGAGAAGGTCGCGATCCCGCACCTCTCGCGTCTCGCGGCGCGCGTCGAGGGCAAGAGCTCTCTGGCACGTCTTGGTGTCGGCATCCACGTCACCGCCCCGATCATCCATTCGGGTTTCAAGGGCCAGATCCAGCTGGAGATCTTCAACTTCGGTCCGCATCAGGTGATGCTCGATCCGGGAATGTTCATCTGCCAGCTGGTGTTCGAGCAGACGGTCGGCACCCCCGATCGCGGGTACACGGGCATCTTCGCAGATCAGACAGCCGCCGGCCTGGCCGCGAAACCCGCCTGACCCCCCTCACCCGTACCCCGTCGCCAGCACCATCGCCGCCACGGCCTCGTCGCGCACGAGCCGGCCCGGCGTCGTGCCGAGCCAGCGGGCGAGCTCGCGGGTGAGGTGGGGCTGATCGGCGTAGCCCGCGGCGAAGGCGGCCTCGGCGGGCGGCGCGCCCGCGAGAAGCATGCGGGCGGCGCGGCGGGCGCGGGCGAGGCGGCGCCAGAAGTCGGGGGGCCGGCCCGTCTCGTCCCGCACGAGCCGCTGGAGCGTGCGCGGCGCGACACCCGCCAGCGCCGCGGCGCCGACGACGTCGCGGGCCTGCGCGAGGCAGGCGAGCGCCTCCTCCAGCCGCGACGCGCGCGGCGCGATCTCGGGCAGGCGGGCGAGGATCGCCGCCGCGTCCGCGG